>JAJUGF010000042.1 GCA_029268495.1 Gracilibacillus sp. | reverse complement strand
TGATGTTAGTATGCAAGAGGTACAAAAAAGCTTGGCATACATACTTACTAGCGAGGAAGTGGACAAACCATTATGGATACAAATACCTTACTCTATAGGTTTAGGTTTAGGAATGATTTTATTTTTTAATCACATATTTAAAAAAAGGTTCAATGAAGAGCCAAGCCCCTTAGAAGTAGAAATGTTTAATTACCAACAAGATTTAGACAATTACTTAATTTTTCATGAAAACATTATAAAAAGTAATGATGATTGAGCACTTACGTTTGGTATTTATTCAAGTATTCGTCGGGTTTGGTTCGGGTCTAATGGTAGGTTCAGGATATGTTGCATTTTTAACAGTATTAGGAATCATTCCAAGGCTTGTTCAATTAAGTAAATCCTACACATACCTACACTACTACCAATGGTGTGTCATACTGGGGGCATTATTAGGTACTTTTTTGACTTTTACTACAATTACTTTTCGAATTCCATTAGTAATCACTGCCATTTGGGGATTGTTTCAAGGTGTGTTCGTAGGGATGCTGGCGGCAGGTTTAACAGAAGCTCTGAATGTATTTCCAATTTTAATGAAACGCTTAGGCATTGATAAGGAATTACTCTGGTTACTTATGGCAATCGTCTTAGGTAAAGTGATTGGATCTACATTTCAATGGGTGATTTTTGTAGATTATATGCCATAAAAAAAACAGTGGAGGCGGAAAGATTTGCGTAAAAATAATCGACAAAAGAAAATTGATAAAAATATTCAAGATAACCAAGATTTTCTTGAATCAAAATTAGGATTGAATGTGTCATTTGACGTTGGGTTTAGAGAACTAATCGTGCTCAAAAAGAAGGTGCAGTTATATTATGTGACAGGTCTTGTGGATTCTGATTTTGTTATCGAACTAATAAAAAAAATAATTGCTATAAATGATGACGAAAATGTACATACAGATTTATTTGAAGTAGTGCACAATCGATTAGTACATCAACAAGTGGAGAAAGCAACAACGTTTGAAAAAGCAATTGATCAGTTGTTATCTGGGTTATTAGTTGTTTTTGTTGATGGTAAAGATGAATGTCTCATTATTGATGTCAGAAGTTATCCTGGTAGGTCACCCCAAGAACCAGATACAGAAAAAGTTGTTCGTGGTTCAAGAGATGGATACACTGAAAATATCATAGAAAATACGGCATTAACTAGAAGAAGAATACGTGATGAACGATTGAGAAACGAAATCATGCAAATAGGAGAACGTTCCAAAATGGATGTCTGTATTTCTTATTTACAAGATGTTGCCGATGATCAATTAATTCAAATAATCAAAGATGAATTGAAACAAATTGAAACAGATGGAATTTCAATGGCAGATAAAACAATAGAAGAATATATTGTGCATCAAGGAATTAATCCATATCCGTTAGTAAGGTATACAGAGAGACCTGATGTTGCTTCCACTCATTTACTTGAAGGACACGTATTAGTAATGGTAGATACATCGCCAAGTATGATTATTATGCCAACAACATTCTTTCATCATGTTCAACATGCTGAAGAGTATCGAGAATCACCTTCTGTAGGTACATTTGTAAGATGGGTTCGATTTATTGGTATCATTGCATCACTCTTTCTATTACCATTATGGTTACTATTAGTATTAGAACCACAATTACTTCCTGTAGGTTTACAGTTTATCGGACCGAATGAGACTGGGAATATACCTATTGTTGTTCAGTTAATTCTTGCAGATATTGGTATTGAATTCCTGAGGATGGCAGCAATTCATACACCTACACCATTATCCACAGCAATGGGGCTGATTGCAGCAGTGTTAATTGGGGAAATTGCTATTGAAGTTGGATTATTCAGTTCAGAAGTAATCTTATATGTTGCAATTAGTGCAATCGGTTCTTTTGCAACACCTAGTTATGAATTAAGTGTAGCAAACAAGATGGTACGTATTGTTTTAGTATTGTTAACATTCTTTTTTCATGTCCCAGGGTTTATGATTGGTATGACATTATTTTTCTTATTACTTGCGAATATTAGATCGATGCACACACCGTATCTATGGCCATTTCTACCGTTTAATGGGAAGGCGCTAGGTCAAATTCTCTTCCGTGTATCCATGCCGCTATCGAAAACAAGACCAAGTATTGTACAGCCAAAAAACAACAAAAGTCAAGTATAATAAATCTAACTTGTATTAACTCTCGACAACTTTCTTAAATGATGATAATATTTTGAAAGTACATATGAATATGGGGGTTAGTATAGCAGATGTCAAATCCATTAAATATAAATCATTCAGGTCATCTTACAATTGGTGGGATTGATACAACAGAATTAGCAAAAAAGTACGGCACACCATTATTTATTTATGATGTAGAACACATAAGAAAAAATGCTCGAGCTTTTGTAGATACTTTCAAAAAATATCAAGTGAAGGCACAGGTAGCTTATGCAAGTAAAGCATTTTCATCTGTAGCAATGGTACAAGTAGCAAAGCAAGAGAATTTAAGCTTAGATGTAGTATCTCAAGGAGAATTATACACAGCATTAAAGGCAGGATTTCCAACAGAAAAAATACACTTTCATGGAAATAATAAAAACTATGATGAGTTGTTGATGGCTGTTAATCAAGAAATTGGATGTATCGTAATAGATAACTTCCATGAGATTGAATTATTATCCACTATATTAAGTGATCAAAATAAAAAGATGGATGTATTAATTCGAGTGACACCAGGTATTGAAGCACATACACATGATTATATCTTAACAGGGAATGAAGATTCCAAATTTGGATTTGATTTATCAAATGGTCAAGCAACAAGAGCAATGGAACAATTACATACTCATCCATATATCAACCTAAAAGGGATTCATTGTCACATCGGTTCACAAATTTTTGAAACAGAAGGCTTTATTATGGCTATAGAGCGAGTATTTGGTACATTAGCAGAATGGAAAGATAGTCATGCATTCACTTGTGAAATTTTAAATCTAGGTGGAGGATTTGGAATTAAATATACACAAGAAGATGAGCCGTTACCATTAGAAAAATATGTGGAAGCATTAATAGAAGAGGTAACAAAACAAGTAAACCTTCATGATATGGATTTTCCTGAAATATGGATTGAACCCGGTAGATCTATTGTTGGTGATACTGCTATTACGCTTTACACAATTGGTTCGACAAAAGAAATTCCGAATGTGAGAAAATATGTAGCGGTTGATGGTGGAATGACTGATAATTTGCGTCCAGCATTATATCAAGCAAAGTATGAGGCAGTCATAGCCAATAAGGCGAATGAAGAAGAAGTGGAGAACGTTTCGATAGCAGGTAAATGCTGTGAGTCGGGAGATATGTTAATATGGGATATAGCATTACCGAAAGTACAACCTAATGATATCCTTGCTGTATTTAGTACAGGTGCATATGGTTACTCCATGTCAAACCATTATAATCGTTTTCCAAAAGCAGCAGTTGTTTTTGTTGAAAATGGAAAAGACCGATTAGTGATTAAGCGCGAAAGTTATCAAGATGTAGTACAAAATGATTTATCATACGAGGAGGAATAATAATGAAAAAAGCAACAATTGAATTCGAAAATGGAGAACAAATTGTTATTGAAATGTATGAAGAAGCTGCACCAAACACGGTCGGAAATTTTGAAAAATTAGCAAACGAAGGTTTTTATGATGGCGTAATTTTCCATAGAGTAATTCCAGGGTTCGTAGCACAAGGTGGAGATCCAACTGGAACAGGAATGGGTGGACCTGGTTATACAATCAAATGTGAAACGGAAAATAACCCACACCGTCACGTAGCGGGTTCCTTATCTATGGCACATGCAGGAAAAGATACTGGTGGTAGTCAATTCTTTATTGTACATGAACCTCAACCACATTTAGATGGCGTACACACTGTATTTGGACAAGTTATCGAGGGAATGGATACAGTGCTTCGTATTAAACAAGGTGATGCAATGAAAACAGTGAGAGTAGAAAATACAAACGACTAATGCTTAATTAATGTTTGACATGTACAAAATGTTATACTATTGTTAAATCAACAAGTAAAAAGTTGTCAATTAGTATGAAGGACAGTGCCATATGAAGCAAAAATATAAAAATTTAATTCTTTTTATTGCATTATTAACTGTAGCGATTGGTTGGGGTTGTTATTATTGGTTTGGTATTGTATTATCAAATCAATAATATCAAATGAAGTAGTTGTCACAACTTCTTTGACCAAAACATAGCATGACTATAAAGTAATGTTATGAATAATGAGGGGTAAAAATGTTAATTCGTTATAAAAAAAGGCTTGAAAAAATTGCCATGGGTTTACTTTCTTTTATGCCAGACGAAAAAGAAGTGAAAAAGTTACAGGATACAATTAAAGAGTATGAGACGAATGAAGAATGGCATCTTTTCTTATGGAAAGAAGGAGAAGATATTCTAGGTGCAATTGGAGTCATTGCGAAAGAGAATGAGAAAGTTATTTTGTTACAGCATATTTCTGTAGATCCTTCTCATCGCAACTTAGGTATTGGTAAACAAATGATACAAGGACTAAAAGAGTATTTTCTGACATATGAAGTAAAACCAAATGAGCAAACTGAGGGATTTTTCGAAAAATGCAATAATTGCTAACAAATCGTTTGTTGATTCATGTATGAAATGACAAGTGAACTCGGTGTATAGTAAAATTAGACATGACGAATCACTCTAATGAAAAGAACCTTTGCGGAATATCACTCATGCAAAGGTTCTTTTCTTCATTCATAGATATGAAAAGAAGCCGTGTGTTAAACGACTTCTTATAGCTGCATGATTATTTGTTTATTACAACCAAGCTGCACCAACAATAATTAAAAGTATAAATAATACAACGATTAAAGCAAAACCTCCACCATATACATTGCCCATCATTAATTCCTCCTTTTTTAATCAATTACGGAATAATTGATTTCTCGAAATTAATGTATGCAAATAAATAAAAAAGGTATGGGCATTTTTACTACTTATCTATTGGGAAGGTTAACGAACAGATTGAATGTTGGGATAGTAAGTTTACGTAAATTTGTAAACTGAATATCTATTTGATTAATTGTATTACGGATGAATATGTTGTAATAGACGGAGGAAAACAATGATACAATACAAAGTGAAATTAGATCTTTTTGAAGGGCCATTAGATTTATTATTACACTTAATTAATAAGTATGAAATAGATATTTATGATATCCCTGTAGCAGAAATTACACAGCAATATATGTCATACATTCATGCAATGCAACAACTGGAATTAGACATAGCAAGCGAATATCTAGTAATGGCAGCTACATTATTAGAAATGAAAAGTAAACTCTTGTTACCAAATCAAAATGTAGAGCTGGAAGATGAGTATGAAGAAGATCCTAGAGAGGATCTAATGCGAAGGTTAATTGAATATCGCAAATATAAACAAGCTGCAGAGCAATTAAAGGAAAGAGAATTGGAGCAAAGCAATGTCTTGACTAGACCGCCATTTCATATTGAGGTGAATACAGAACGAAAAATACCAGAAGGAAATGCAAATATTTATGAAATGATTCATGCGATGAGTAAAATTCTTGAAAGAAGAAAATGGAATAGGCCATTAGAAACGACCATTCAAAAAAGGGAAATTCCAATAAAAGAGCGTATGGACGAAATTATAGATATACTAGATAGTAGTCAAAGTGGCGTATCATTTTATAATTTATTCCCAACTGTAACAAAAAACTATATCGTAGCAACATTTATAGCAGTATTAGAATTAATGAAATCTAATGATATCCTTTGCGTACAAGAAAATCATTTTGATGAACTCATGATTTATAGAAATAGCGCGAATAATTAAAGAGTAGAAGGTGGAGTTATGGATTTAACCGAACTAAAAGCAGTTACAGAAGGTTTGATATTTGTAGCAGGTGATGAAGGGATATCCAAAAAAGAATTACAGAAAGTGTTAGATTTAGATAAAGATATAGTAGAACATTTAATTAATGAATTAAAATATGATTATGAGAGTACAAGTAGAGGAATGATGATTCTTGAATCTAAAGGTAGTTTATTTTTTTCGACGAAACCGGAGCATAGTGAATACTATAAAGTATTAAAAGAAGCTAAGTCAGTTTCAAAATTATCTCAAGCAGCATTAGAAACGTTAGCAATTATCGCGTATTTACAACCGATTACTCGTACTGAAATTGAACAAATTAGAGGTGTGAAAAGCGAACGACCAGTACAAACACTTATTTCAAGAGCATTAATAGAAGAAGTAGGTAGAAAAGAAGGTGTAGGGAGACCGATTTTGTTTGGAACAACAATTGAATTTCTTACATACTTTGGACTTAAATCCATAGAAGATCTTCCTCCATTACCAGAAGATTTTGATGATATGGATGTAGAACAAGAAGCGGATTTATTTTTCGATCGCTTTCAAGAACTTGAACAATAATCTTTTTTTGTAAGAAATCATTTTATCAATCCGTATAATAGTTGCGCGACTTTCTAAAAAGATGCAATGTTTCGTATGAATATGCTTGTCTTTGTTGCATACAATGGTACAAAATGTATCTTTTGTATGTAAAGAGATGAGGTGAGACATTGCGTTTTTTTATTATGTCTATATTAGTTTGTTTTTTTATGGCGAATATCACTATTCTAGAAGCGGAAAGTGTGTATGTTTCTGGGGAAAGTGCTATTTTGATGGATCAAGAAACCGGAAGAGTACTGTATGAAAAAAATGCAGACAACAAAACGTTAATTGCAAGTATTACAAAAATTATGACTGCAATTGTCGCAATTGAATCAAGTGAAACAGATAAAGAAGTAACTATCACAAAAAATGCTGTAGGAACAGAAGGATCATCAATTTATCTTAAAGAAGGTGAAAAATTTACTGTAAAGGAATTACTTTATGGGTTAATGCTACGATCTGGAAATGATGCGGCTGTCGCCATAAGTGAAGAAGTAGGTGGAAGTACAGAAGGTTTTGTTCATTTAATGAATGAAAAAGCAATGTGGATTGGGATGAATAACACCCATTTTGATAACCCACATGGTCTTGATTCAGAAACACATTATTCAACAGCTTATGATATGGCTTTATTAACAAAATACGCAATGGAAAACAATTTATATCAAACAATTTCAGGTACTACATCATTTAAAGCAAATAGTAGGGAATATAGTTGGAAGAATAAAAACAAATTACTTACAGCTTTTTATGAATACTGTACAGGAGGTAAGACAGGCTATACTAAAGCTGCAGGTCGAACGTTAGTCACCACAGCAGAAAAAAACGGACAAACATTAATTGCAGTAACATTAAATGCCCCGAATGATTGGCAAGATCATATTAGAATGTTCGAATGGGGATTTGAACACTTTAATAAAGAACAAATTCAATCATCTGGTTTATTTACGTATTATGACAAGGAAAAAAATGAACAACGCGAAGGACAAATCGTTACAAGCGAATATTATCCACTTAGAGATACAGAAAAAGACAAAATAATGTCAAAAACGTTACTTCCAATTGATTCAGATGGAATTGGAAAGAAACTATTTTATTTAGACGAAGAAATAATAGCAGAGTCGATTATTTATCCGGTGGAAGAAAAGGAAGAAAAGAAAAGTTTCATCAATCATGTTACTAGATTATTTTTAGATATTATAGGTGGTTCGTATGATTAATATCATATGGGCATTAATGTCAGTAGTAGGAATCATATATGCAATGCTGAATGGAACGATGGAACAAGTAAATGAAGCAATTTTTAAAGGTGCGAATGATGCTGTCACACTAGTTATTGCATTAACTAGTGTACTAGTATTTTGGTTAGGGATGATGAGAATTGCTGAAAAGGCAGGTATACTAAGTGCATTAAGTAACCTATTTAGACCGCTAGTTACTCGTGTCTTTCCAGAAATTCCGCCAAACCATCCTGCAATGGGATATATTTTAGCGAATTTTAGTGCGAATCTTTTTGGGTTAGGTAATGCAGCTACACCAATGGGAATTAAGGCAATGGAAGAAATGAAAAAGCTTAATCATGGCAAAGATAAGGCGAGTAATTCCATGATTACTTTTTTGGTCATCAATACATCTAGTATTACACTAATTCCCACAACAGTGATTGCGATAAGAATGGAGAATGGATCAACTTCTCCAACAGAAATTGTAGGAACAACGCTAGTTGCGACTATTGTAACAACCATTTCTGCTATATGGATAGACCGTTTGTTAAGACGACGAAGGGAGTCCATTATGAAATGATTCAAGCTATCACAATAATAAGTACGTGGTTAATCCCTCTTCTCATTGTCGGTATTTTACTTACTGCAACGTATAAAAAAATTCCATCATATGAATTATTCGTGGAAGGCGGAAAAGAAGGAGTAAAAATGGCAGTGTCATTACTTCCATTTTTAGTAGGTATGATGGTATCCATCGCGATACTACGAAGTTCAGGTGCACTAGATGCATTTGTAAATATAATTCAACCCTTTTTAGAAAAAGTAGGTTTCCCAGCAGAAATTATGCCATTAGCACTCATACGCCCAATATCTGGAACTGCCGCTCTAAGTGTAACAGCAGAAATCATTCAAACATATGGACCTGATTCCTTTTTAGGAAGGCTTGCGTCTACTATGCAAGGAAGCACAGACACTACTCTGTATATATTGACAGTATACTTTGGTGCGGTCGGAATTAAAAAAATGGGTGATGCACTTAAAGTTGGACTAATTGCAGACCTTATTGGTATAATAATATCTGTTATTGTAGTATCGTGGATTTTTTCGTAGAAGCGTTAACATTTATGTTAGCGCTACTTTTCATTATTACATTATAAAATAAATAATAGAAAGAGTGTGTATATGTTAGAGAGACTACAAAAGGTGATTGCACAAAGTGGCATAACTTCGAGAAGAAAAGCAGAAAAATTAATTGAAGAAGGTAAAGTAAAAGTTAATGGCAAAGTCGTTACAGAACTAGGAGTAAAAGTGTCTAATGTCGATAAGATTGAAGTAAATAATGTCCCGATAGAGAAAGAACGTTTTGTTTATTATCTTTTTTATAAACCGAGAGGTGTTATTTCGGCGGTGTCAGACGATAAAGATAGAAAAACAGTGACAGATTACTTTGGAAATGTCAATGAACGTCTGTTTCCTGTTGGAAGACTAGATTATGATACATCTGGATTACTACTTATGACAAACGATGGAGATTTTATGAATTTGTTGATACATCCACGTTATCAAATGGATAAAGAATATATTGTTAAGACGAAAGGGATCCCTTCAAAGGAAGATTTAGTGAAATTTAAAAAAGGAATTCGCTCAGAACAAGATATATTAAAAGCAAAACAAGTAAAAATTATGTCTGTTGATAAAGGAAAACAAACAGCTATTGTAAAGGTAATTTTACATCAAGGAAAAAATAGACAAGTTAGAAGAATGTTTGATGCGATTCATACACCTGTGTCTAAATTAAGAAGGGAACGCTTTGCTTTTCTAACATTAGAAGGATTGAAACCAGGGGAACATAGAAAATTAACGCCACATGAAGTAGATCAATTAAAAAAGTTGGCTAAAAAAATTGTCAAATAAAATTCACAATTGAATAAAAGTGACATGTTAAAATGAAGAAATCAGAGGGAGGGGAGATTCTTTGAGTACGAATCCAAATCCACGTGATAAAAAGAAACGTAACAGACTTATCTATCGTTCTGTAATCTTAATCATACTCTTTGCTGCATTATTATTTGCAGTTATTTCAAATATTACAAAAGAGGAAGAAGCAGTTCAAATAGGTGAAGAGGCGCCTAACTTTCAATTAGTTCATCTAAATGGGGAAGAGAACCAAACAGTACGTTTATCTGATTTAAGGGGTAAAGGGGTTATGTTAAACTTCTGGGCAACATACTGTGAACCATGTGAGAGAGAAATGCCTTATATGGAGTCATTGTACCCATTATACAAAGAGAAGGGTGTAGAGATTGTTGCGATTAGCGTAGATGCAACCGAATTTGTTGTCCAACAATTTATGGATAAATACAATTTGACTTTTCCTATTTTACATGACAAAAAAAGTCAAGTGATGGATGCATATAGGATTAAACCATTACCTACTACATACTTTATTGATGAGAATGGTATAATTGTAGAAAGAGTACTAGGTGAATTATCACTTGAACGTTTAGATGGTTATTTACAACAAATCGTACCATCACAATAAATAAGGAGTAAATCACGGAGGTCTTTATGAATGTATTAAAGTGTGATGCATGTGGATATGAGAATAGTGTGGGCACAACTATTTGTAATAAATGTGGAAATCCATTAGACAGAAATAAACAGAATGAATTATTAAATATGAGATATGATGGAAGGTCCATTCGCTCTAAATCAAAAAACAAGACGATTGTTGATAAGATATGGAATTTTTTTTCGTCTGTCAAAGTGGGTGTTAGCTTAATAGCGATTGCCCTTGTTGCTTCCGCTATCGGAACAATATTCCCACAAAAAATGTATATTCCCACAACAGTTTCACCTGCTGAACATTATCGAGAAGAATACGGGATTGTCGGTCAGATATATTATCAATTAGGTTTTCATGAATTGTATAGTTCTACGTGGTATATGATATTAATTGCACTTATAGGTATGTCTATTTTTATCGTTAGTTTAGATCGAGGTATACCACTATATCGAGCTTTAACGAAGCAAAATCCAATAAGACACGTTCGATTTTTAGAGAGACAAAAACTATTTGGAAAATATAACAATTACAAGCAATCTGATGTAGAAAAATTAGTAGGAAATATCAAAAAAAGTCGTTACAAAATTTATGAAAAAGATGGACATATATTAGCAGAGAAAGGCCGTTTTTCTAGATGGGGTCCGTATGTGAATCACACTGGTTTAATTATTTTTCTTGTTGGAACATTATTAAGATTTTTTCCTTCTATGTATGTGGACGAATTTGTTTGGGTTAGAGAGGGAGAGACGGCAATCATTCCAGGTACCCATCAAGAATACTATATTGAGAATTTACAATTTACTTTAGAATTTTATGGTGAAGATCCGGAAGATGAAAAATTCCAACAAGTACTGGAACAAGAAAACAGTGCAATACCAAAACATTTTGAAACAAAAGCAATTATTTATCAAAATGTTGCAGAAGACGTAATTGGGACAGAACCACAATTAGAAGAAGTGACTCGTGGGGGTATTATTGTGAATGAACCACTCCAATTCGCTGATTTATCAATATATCAAAATAGTTATCAATTGAATGAATTCAGCAGTATGTCATTTACATTACATACAACAGATAGTGAAGAAGAACTAGCCCAATTTACTGTTGATTTTTCTAACCCTAATTCAGTATATGAATTGGACAATGGATTCAGAATTGAGTTAAACAATTATTATCCGGATTACGTATTAGATGATGATGGACCTAGATCGCAATCGAACTATCCAAGGAATCCTGCGTTTGTCTTCTTTGTCTATCCTCCAGGTGAAGAGGAGCCAGAAAGAAACTTTTTATCAATCGGACAAAATATTGATCCGACAAATGAAAATCAATACAAACTAAGTTTAAAAGGATTTGATATGCGCGAAGTGAGTGGGTTAAAAGTAAAGAAAGATTTAACACTACCTGTTCTTGGAATTGGTGCATTTATTTTTATGATTGGTGTCGTTCAAGGAATGTATTGGCAGCATAGACGTATTTGGATTCATCCAAAAGGGGAAGAATTATATATTGCTGGCCATACAAATAAAAATTGGTTCGGTATGACGAATGAATGTAAGAAGATAATGGAAGATACACCTTTTTCAATGTTAAATGATCAGGAGAAGGAAAATCAAGAAAATGATTACACTTAATTTTGTATAAAGAAAAGTTATGAAATTAAGTTTACAAAGGGGATTAAGGGATGGAAGAATTACTTACATGGAGTGGGCGATTGTTGTATACAGCCTTTGTTATTTATCTTGTTGCAACAGTATTATTTGCTGCGACAATAAAAGATAAAAGACATAAAAAATCATTTACCAAGTTGCATTTGAGTGCAATCGTCACAACAATACTTGGTTTTGTAGCTCAATTAGGTTATTTCTTCACTCGTTGGATGGCGAGTGGACATGCACCTGTTAGTAACATGTTTGAATTTGTCACTTTTTTTGGAATGATGCTTGTATTAGCATTTATCATTCTATATTTTATCTATCGTATAGAATTATTAGGTTTGTTTGCATTACCTATTGCAACATTAATTATTGCATATGCGAGTATGTATCCACGTGAAATATCGCCATTAGTTCCATCATTAAAAAGTCATTGGTTATATATTCATGTAACAACAGTTGCATTAGGAGAGGCAATCTTAGCAGTTAGTTTTGTAGCAGGAATTATTTATTTAATCAAACAAATTGATCAAAAAGTTTCTAATGCAAAAACAAAGTGGCTTGAAGTAATTATGTATTCTATTTTTGCTACACTCGGTTTTGTAATTATTACAACCATTTTCTCTATGAATGATTATTCGGCTACTTTTGAATATCAAGTAGATGGTGAAACGAGACAATTAGAATATCATTTACCTGCAGTATTTGGTCCCAAAGGTGG
>JAJUGF010000041.1 GCA_029268495.1 Gracilibacillus sp. | reverse complement strand
TCGCATTCGTTCTAATTGTGCAGGAACATTCATTTCTTCAAGCCATTCATAAAGTACAATGACTTTGTCTGTAATCGAATGAGCTTCTCTCCATTTCTCATCAATTCTTCCAATAGTATTCGCAACTTGTTGTTTATATTGATTGATTCTTTCTTGCATGTTTTTCTCACGATCTGTTTGTGCAGATTGATCGAATCCTCTAAACCGTTGAAAGATCCATTCTTTCTCTGATAACCATCTACTACGGCCTCTTATTCCATATTCAAGTACGTAATTCTCTAATTCATCAATCGCTTCCTGTGTTAATGGATTTTCTTCATTTCCATTTGGTATAAAGCCTGTCTTTAATAATCGGAATACAGCATCATATCGCCAATCACCTTCCACCACATCTAATAGAGATCTAATACATTCAATAAGTGGATGATGTAACATCGTACGCTTTTCATCAACAAACACAGGGATATGATATTCTTCAAAAATGGTTGTAATTAAATCATGATAAACATTAGGCTCTCTTAGTAGAATGGCAATATCATGATACCGATAGTTCTCTTCCCTTACTAATCGAATGATTTCTTGTGCTACACCTTCTACTTCCGCTCGTGGATGAACTGCTTCTGCTAATTGAATTGGAGCAACTTCGGTATAAGGTATCGCTGGACGGCTATCAAAATATTGATCCATATGTCTAAATGTGGATTCTATTTGCGGATTTGTCTGTACTCGTTCTATTTCTATCTTTTTTCCATGTTTTTCTGCTAGCATTTTCATTTGTATATATGTTTCTCTTGTTACATGATAGATATTTAACGGATCATTTAGCCCATCATTTTCTTCATTTAATGTTAATGTAAGATGCATTTCTTTCCCTTTTTTCAAAATCACCTCTAATACTCGTAATTCTTGTGGTGTAAAGTGATGGAATCCATCTACATATACTGTTGTATTTTGAAGAAAATTAGTATTTTCTAATTTATCAATAAGTAGCTCTAATCGATCTTCATTATCCATATAAGCACCACTTAGCTTATTTATTAAGTTGTGATAAATATAATACAAATCTTCTAATTTATGCTTTAATGCTTTTTCTGTAATCGACTGATGCTTATATATCTCTATTGCAGCAATTTGCTCTGTTATCATCTCTGGAGTAATACAATACCGTTTAAATTCAGTAATCATGTCTTCCAATTGATCAATAAATCCTTGCTTTTCTATTGCTTTTTGAAATACATGAAAATCACTTGCTTTCTCATCAATGATTTTGCGTAGCATCATTTGTATCCCTGTAGATGTAATGAACTTTTTCGTTGCCCCACCTGTTAATTGCATCACTCGCCATGCTAATCGAGAAAAGCTAAATACTTGTGCACGTATTGAACCATTCATCTCGTCATCATTTAGCAAGGCATATTCTTGTTGAAAAGTCATTTGATCTGGCACCAAATAAATAATCGGATCCCCTTGAGGATCTTCTCTTAACTTTTGCTTTATTTCACCAATACAAGTTTCACCCTTATTCGCCGTCGAACTTCCTATAATAAAGCGCAGCAAATCAAACACCTCTAATCTAAAACATACTTTAACCAATTATAACAAACAAAAGCACTTTTCGCCGTTTATAGATTTTTTCGCATTTAAAAATCACTATCTGCCTGTATCGCATCTCTTCATGCTTCACAAAGCAGTTAGTGATTTTCAATAGTAATTTAATAGCACTTATAAAGTAAGCGCTTACGTAATTTATTTTGTTAAATGAAAGTTTAGTTGTGATACTGGCCAATACAATAAGTCCACTTTACCCACTACACTACTTTCATCAATAAATCCAATATCTCTACTGTCATAACTTTTTTGTCTATTATCCCCTAGCACAAACAATTTTCCTTGTGGTACCTTACGTTCACCTGTTAACATCTCTAATTCAAAGTCATGTGTTAAAATCTCTTCTCCATTTCGATAAGAAGTAAGATAGGTTTCTTCTACTACTTCTCCATTTAAAAATAACGTATCATCTTTATATTCAATATGATCTCCAGGTACCCCTATTACCCTTTTTACATAATCTTCTTCTTCATTTGCGTGGAAGACAATGACATCAAAGCGATTTATATTTTTCCAATCATAAATCATCTTATTTACCATTAATAAATTGCCATCATGTAATGTAGGCTCCATAGATTTACCATTCACTACATAACTTGCAAATAAATAGGATCGAAAGAAAAAGGCTAATAAAAGGGAAATAACAACAATTCGGATGATTGACCAAATTCTCTTCTTGTTCATTGGATTCCCTCCGACTTTTTATTACTAATTTACCCCTTTTTTCCTTTGTGTAACCCCTATTTCCAATTTTTTTCTTCTGCTTTTCTGTGTAAATATTTCTCTATATACTTACCAACCAACCAAAAAATTAAAATACCTATTGCAACGATAATTGTTTTAACTGGATTTTGGGCAAATGAAGTAATAGTATCTCCAATATAGGACACTGTAAATATCATTACTGCTTTACCTAATAATACTGCTAGTGTGAATTGATATAGGCTAATTTTTGATAATGCTGCAACTAGATTGATAACAGCAGATGGCGAAAACGGAAAACATAGCAATAAAAATAAGGGTCCAAAGCCATGCCTTTCTAACCAATTCATCACTTTTGTTACTTGTTTGTTTTTTCGGATAAAGCGAAAAAATCGAACATCTTTAAATCGACGTACAATAATAAAAACAACTACAGCTCCAGCACTTGCACCTAACCATGACAAGAGAAAACCTTCTAACAAACCATATGCCGCTGCATTTGTAATAACAAAAACAACTAAAGGCAAAAAAGGCAGGAATGCTTCTAAAAAAGGTAATAGAAAGCCAGGTATAGGACCTAAACTTTCATATGTGCTTAGTAAGAATGTCACAAGTTGGTCATATTCATTTGCTTCAATTAATTCTTTAATTTCTTCTATATCTATATTTTCGATATTACTAATATTATATGTAATCATCTTCAGAAAGAACCCCTTTTATACACGCTTATTACTTATTTTAATACTTTTTGCCTTATTTTGCTAATGATTAATAAGCTATTGCATTTTATTATTTCCTTGCATATAATAGAACATATGTTCCTTTTAAGGAGGGTACCTACAGTGCGATATTTAACAGATGAAGAATGGCAAATCGCTTCACGTTTTTTATTTCTTTCATTGGCTTTACAAGTCATTAAACGTGATATTCAACAATTGGAAAGACAATCGCCATTCAAAATTACAGAACCATATATCGAATTGCTGTTACGGGTTGAAAAACAAGCGACAAAAGAATCCCATTTACTAAGAAAAGAAATGTTGAAAGAAAAAATCACGATAACGATCATTAATCGTGAAGATACATTTACAACTTATTTATTTAGATGTAAAGGCAAAGAAGAAAAACGCAATTACTTTAATCCAGCTATTCGGAAAAAAGTCGAAAATATTTTGCATGAATTATTTCAAACAGTTAAGCAAGAATGCTCTTAATACTACTATATACCCTTTTTTCTATAAGCTAATACAACACCTTTCCAATACTACAAATAAAATTGTTGACCTTTTTTTAGATGAAGAGTAATATGTTTCGTAAGGGAAACTTTTTGAAGCATAGTGCATATAATTAGGTTAGCTAATTCATTCACTATATAGGGAGAGGTGTTACAACACATGACGGATCCACATGTCATATTACTTGCATTTGGTTTAACGTTGTTGGCTGGACTTGCGACAGGGGTTGGAAGTATTTTAGCATTCTTCACATCTACAACAAATACAAAGTTTTTATCATGGGCACTAGGTTTCTCAGCAGGTGTAATGATCTATGTATCTATGGTAGAGATATTCTTTAAGGCACAAGATGCTTTAGTTGCCGCAAAGGGAGATATGTTAGGGCAATGGTTAACAGTTGCTGGTTTTTTCGGTGGTATGATTTTAATTGCATTAATTGATAAATATATCCCTTCACAAGGGAATCCACACAATATAAAGAAAGTAGAAGATATGAACACTTCTACTTCAGGCAATGGAGATAGTGCTTTATTAAAAATGGGTACATTCACTGCTTTAGCTATTGGGATTCATAACTTTCCTGAAGGGATTGCAACATTTACAGCAGCAATTCAGGATCCTGCTTTAGGTGTAGCCATTGCGATTGCAATTGCAATTCACAACATACCAGAAGGGATTGCTGTATCTGTACCAATTTATTATGCTACAGGAGATAAAAAGAAAGCATTTCGTCTTTCCTTCTTATCAGGATTAGCAGAACCTGTTGGTGCAATCATCGCATTTTTATTCTTAATGCCATTCTTATCTGATATGTTATTTGGAATCATTTTTGCAGCAGTAGCTGGAATCATGGTATTTATTTCACTTGACGAACTATTACCAGCAGCAAAAAGATACGATGAAACACATAAATCGATTTACGGTTTAATGACAGGAATGGCAGTAATGGCAATTAGTTTATTGCTATTCATTTAATATAAGTAGAAAACGCACCATGCTCAGTTAACCAAAGCATGGTGCGTTCGTATTAGTTATCATTTTCGAATCATTTTGTAAATAAATACTACTAATGCAATGACAAGTAGGACATGAATAAGTCCACCTGCAAAATCTAGTAAAAAACCTACAATCCAAATTAATAATAAAATTCCAATAATTGTCCAAATCATGTTATTCTCTCCTTTTTTTTGTTTCGTGTATTTACTCTATAAAATACCCAAAGGGAAAAAAGATAAACTTTTTTTGATAAATTGTTGCATCTACACATAGAGATTGTTATAATTAGAAACATCATTTTATTAATTTTATGTAAATTTTTGTTGAGTTTTCTCTAATTAAAGAAAAATGTGTATCATTTATGCGGGTGTAGTTTAGTGGTAAAACCTCAGCCTTCCAAGCTGATGTCGAGAGTTCGATTCTCTTCACCCGCTCCATACATAGGTGTGAACGTAGTGTTTCGTTTTAAATGAAGCATTACGTTTTTTTAGTTGAAAAGAAAACTCACTTGTATGTATTGTAAATTAATCTATTAATTAGTATGATGGATAGTTAGAAAGTACGTGTTTTTAGAGTAGGAGGAATTCATTTGGCAGCAAATGTTGAAACATATATCACAAAAATCGAAGAACTAGATAAAAAAGGGTCAGGTAAAGCAATTGTTTGGCGAGATACAGGTGAAGTAAATCCAAAAAAACTTAAATTGAATATTCCACAGACATTAGTAGGCGAAACGGTGAAAGTAACAGTAGAGAACCCTGAACGCAAATGGGCTATTGTTGCTGCAGATGAAATCATCGAAGAGCATCCTGAACGTGTCGAACCACCATGTCCACATTTTGACCGATGCGGAGGTTGCGTGTGGCAACATTGGTCATATACAGGGCAATTAGAAGAAAAAACAAACCATGTAAAAAAAGTGATTGCACAAGAAGGATTTGATCCATCTTTAGTTGCACACGCAATTGGAATGAACGAAGAGTGGCACTATCGAAATAAAATGGAATTTACATTTTCAAAAGATGGCTCATTAGGATTACATGAACAAGGAAATTTCAGAAAAGTTATTCCATTAGAAACATGCTTAATCGCTGGTAACGACATGGTCGATGCCACAATGGAAGTTGCAAAATGGACAAAAGAACATTGCTTGCAAGGATATGATAAAGATACACACGAGGGACTTCTACGGCATTTAATGGTACGTCAATCTTTTACAACAGGTGAAATGATGCTAGGAATATTTGCAACAGAATCACCTAGTGGTCCATTAACTACAGCCGTAGAGGACTTAGTAAGCAGAATTACAACAATGTATCCACAAGTGAAAAGTCTTCTTTGGTTAGAAAATCGAGATTGGGCTGATAGAACACAATCTGAGAATACCCATGTATTAGCTGGAAGAGACTTCATATATGATGAAATGTTAGGCTACCGTTATCGTTTATGGTTTGATACATTTTTTCAAACTAATCCAATCCAAGCACAAAAATTAGTCGAGTTGGCATTAGAAATGGCACAACCAACTAAAGACGATAAGATGATTGATTTATTCTGTGGTGTAGGTACATTTTCTTTACCATTCGCAGATAAAGTTGGCTCACTTGCAGGAATAGAAATTGTTGAAGCATCCATCGAATCAGCCAAACGTAATGCAAAAGACAACGATGTAACAAACACGTATTTCTTAGCAAAAGATGCACGAAGAGGGATTGATGAGGTACTAGAAACATTCGGTATTCCTAACCTATTATTACTCGATCCCCCTAGATCCGGAGCTGGTGGAAAGGTAATGCGTCGAATTGGCAGGGCACAACCAGATAAAATAGTATATGTGTCATGTAATCCCGATACATTTGCAACAGACATAAAAGAATTGGAACCATTTGGCTATAAACTAAAACAAGTTCAACCTGTCGATTTGTTCCCACATACTATCCATGTGGAGCTTGTAGCATTGATGTCTAGAGAATAAATAATGATATAACAACGTTCTTAAGACGAGACATCTATTTTGTCAACTTGACGAAATGGATGTTTTTTTGTTTGTGGGAACAAATCATTCTACTACAAAATAAGAATATGTTGAGTTGACAGAAGCAATGTTTAACTAGGGAGTGGACAGAATGGATATTGTCTTTCATTTTAACGGTCAACCATTTGAATAGATACGCTAATTAAACATAATTATGTTATAATAAAGACATGATTATGAACTGAAGTGGAGGGGTTATTATGCCGGAAATTAGACCAATTAAAGACTTAAGAAATACAAACGAAATTTCAGAACTTTGTCATGAACGTAATGAACCCGTATATATTACGAAAAATGGGTATGGTCATTTAGTTGTCATGAGTATGGAAACATATAAAGAAAAGTTGGCAAAAGCAGAGCTATATGAAAAGTTAGCAGAAGCAGAAATGGAGCTTAACAATAAAGATGAACTTTTAGATGCTGAAGTAGTGTTTGAAAGGATCAAGAAGAAGTATGGTAGAGAATAATTATTCTGTCCATTTTACTAACGTTGCAATGAATGACCTAGATGACATATACTGTTATATTTCAGAAGAGTTATTTGTCGAAAGTGCTGCAACAGAGTTATTGGATCGAATAGAAAATAGTATCATGCAATTAAAGGAATTTCCGAATTTAGGTACTCGACTCACTGATGAATATCTACGATTGAAAGGTTATAGGAGAATCATTGTTGACTCCTATATCATCTTTTATATTTTAGATGAACAGAAGAGAAAAGTGATTATTATGCGAATTTTATACGGTAAACGAAAATATGAAGATTTGCTCTGAAGAAAAGAATTATAAACTTTTCGTAAACCATGTTCTTACGATATTACGAACAAGTATTTTATAAATATAAGAAATGTAAAAGAGGGTATACAAATGAATTTGATTAATTCATTTTATAAAACAATAGCAGAAATGGGTATGGAAATACTTGAAAAGCCCGTTTTTCATATCAAGCCCCTGTATGATATGTTCCCGCAGACGAGCATTTTGCTAAAAACGCAAATACATCCATTCCATCCACTCGTCGCATGTGGAATGTGTAGCAATTTTAGAAAAAGAAAGCTAATTTTACAATTTTCTAACCTATAAAAAAATGCAAGTTGGATTTGTGAAAGTAACTCCAACTTGCATTTTTGTTGTTTCATTTGACTAGGTTATTTCTTTTGATAAGAATACCAATCAGCAATTTGATACGCCTCATCTAGTTCCATTTCTCTTATTGTAATATGACGTCCGACAAATTTATTAAGGATAGCTATATTAATCGAAGCCAATTGTTGCTTTCGATGCAAAAAGTGTTGTTTCTTTTGCATTGATTGGATACGAGAATGTTTAACGATGACTGTATCTCTACTTAATAGTCTACTCTGCACAAATAAATAGTCTTTTTCTAACTGGAATTTTACTGTTTTGTACTGCCAATATCCGAACACTGCCGCTAGAATCGTTGCAATGATAGGGATATAAACCCACTCAAGTAGTGTAAATGCAAGAATAATTGTTGCTAGAAGCGGAAAGAGAATAGATCTAATTAAATAATACGGTAACGACCTTTTTGGTAGTGATGTTGGTTGGTCGATTGTATAATCATATTCTGGTAATACTTCTTGCAAAAAGTCTTTTACTTTAGCTTTTTTCATTAGTGGAAAGAGTAATGTCGTTGTTTCTCCATTTTGACTAATTTCTCCACTAGCTATTTCTACATACAAGGATGCGTAACCTAGTGGTTGACGTAAGATTGATTCTTTCATTCCAATTGCTTGAATTCTCTTAAGTGGAATGGTAGATTGTTTCTTCTCTATTAATCCTCTTGTAATATACAATTCCTTCTCATATCTAGTAACAGTGAAATCCCAATATTGAATAAGTGTCGTAACAATTCCAAGTGCCCATATAAAAATGAAAACAACAATAGCAAGAGCAATCAATACTTGCAACGCTTGCGCCATTACCCATGCTGTAGCCTGATTGTAGAAATGGTCTGGGATAAATGTCTCAAGCTCAGAAAATCCGATTGCGAATAAACCAAGAATAATTCCAAAACTGCCAGAAGTCGAACCTGCAATAATAAGCGCTCGTGGAGTAACTTTTTTAAACGGATGAGCAGGCTGTTCTTTCATTTCTAAATTATGTCCTTCTGCCTCATCAGACAGCTGCTCTTTCATTTGTTTATTGTATTTCAATTGATCATGGACATAGCGCCCTTCTTCCATTGTGACAGCATGTAAAGATGCATCAATGTTATGATCACTACCTGCTGTTTCAATTTGGACCTTCGTCAATCCAAAGATACGATGAATCAAATTTTGGGATAAATCAATCGACTGAATACGGTGTTTCGATATCGTTCGTTTTTTTCTAACGATAATTCCTTGTTCAATCCTAATTTGGTCTTCTTCTAATAGATATGTATAGCGCCACCATGAAAGGAATGTGTATACTAACAAAAATACTAGAATAGCGATTGCACCAATCAGAATATACATCCATTGTTTACTACTTATAGCGATAATAAGAAGCGGTAAATAACTCAGTGCAGTTTGTTTTATTATCTTAAAAATAGACAAAAGCATACCAATTGGATGGATTCGCTTTGGTTCAGACATCATCTTGTTCCACCCTTGCTAACGCAGAGATTTGGTCACGTAAATCTGCCGCTTCTTCTTCTAGTAATGCAGGAATCTCATGCTTCGTTGCAGCTGTTGAAATTTGTAATGTTGCTAACCCATATTTCTTTAAAATCGGTCCTTGCTCTGTATCAACATGCTGTACACGAATCATCGGGACAACTGTTCTCGTTACTACAATAATGCCATGTTGTATGTAGATTTCTTGGTCATATATTTGATAACGCCATCTTCTCCATCTCAATTTCGGTACAATAAAGCAAGTGATAATCCATTCCACTATAGTGATACTTATAGCAATGATACCGATCCAATATGAAATAAAGTCAAAGAAATAAGCCGCGACAAATGCAGCAATACTTACAATTAAGAAAATAATAGCGGTTAAATGTGCTGTTATTTGCCAGGCTTTTATAGCATCTTTTGCTATTCTTTCTGTTGGTTGTTCTCTCATCATGTCTCCCCCTCTTATAAATATGCTAGTATGTATACGCAATGCGTCTACCTTATGTTTCAATTATTTTATAGTAATTTCTCAAAAGTTACAATTCTTGTTGCAACATGCCCTAATAAAGCTTGGTCATGACTAATAATGAGAACACCAATATTTCTGGAACGAACATACGATAAAAAAGCTTTCCAAATTGTCACTTGAGTAATAGGGTCAAGCATTGTTGTCATCTCATCCGCAATAATATAACTTGGATTCGTCATCAATGCTCTTACAATACATATTCTCTGTAATTGTCCTCCTGACAATTGATTAGGAAATCGTTCAAGCCAAGCTCTATCAATTTGAAATAATGCAAGTAAGTCTTCATTAATTGGTCCTACTTCTGTTAAAATTCTTTTTATTCTCCATTTAGGATTTACTGCTTCTTCTGGATGTTGCCAAATTAATTGGACTGGGTGCGCCTTTCCTTTCTCTTGTGTAATGGAAAGATGACCAGCGATTGGACGTAAATATCCTGCAATGATTTTTGCTAATGTGGTTTTTCCTACACCACTTCTCCCAATTAATCCAACTATTTCGCCTTGGTCAATAGCGAAGGATACATGCTCAAAAACAATTTGGTTCGATCTATATTTATAAGATATGTCAGATAATGTTAACATGAAACCCCTCACCTCTTTTGAAAGAATAGCCATTTTAATATAGATTACTTCACTCACATGTGAAAGATTGTTCAGGTAGTGCACGCCAAAGAGCTCTTGTATATGGATGGCTAAACGATTCATCCGTAAATGCGCATCCTTCCCTTACGATACAATCTATCACACTACCATTTTTTAATACGACAATTTTATCCGCTATTTGTTGTGCAGCAAGAAAATCGTGTGTAATGAAAAGTAAGCTTTTTTTCTGCTCTTTTATTTTCAACAATAGTTGAATCAAATCTTGACGTGCTTCCATATCTAACCCTGGAGTAGGTTCATCTGCCACCACTAATTTTGCATCACTTACTAGTGCCATAGCAATCATGACACGTCTTCGCTGACCACCCGATAATTCAAAAGGATAGCTACGCATAATCGATTCTTCTAAACCTAATTCCAACAATGTATTCTTTATCTTTTGTTTATTATTTGTTAGAGTATGAAGTTGTTTTCCAATTTTCATTAATGGATTCAGTGCTTCTACAGATTGTGGAATAAGAACAAGATCTCTCCCTCTCTTAGCTTTTGTTAGCGCTTGGGCCTGAAACGTTATTTCTCCTGACATCTTTAAATTTTCTGGTAACAAGCTAAAAATCGATTGTGCTAATAAACTTTTCCCTATACCACTAGGTCCAAGTAATGCAACAATTTCTCCATGTGGAATCGTAAAGTTGATTTCGTTAAGGATTGTATTATCCGATTTAGGATGATAAATAGATACTTGTTTAAATTGAAGTAGTGGTTTCATATGTATGGTCCTTTACCAATATTTTTTTCCATCTTGTTGCACTACTTTGCAATAACAAGATAATGATACATAACATCGCACCAGGGAAAAATGCAAGCCACCACATCCCTGTAGACAAATATTGCATCGATTCAGATAATATCACGCCGATTGCTGGCATATCTTGAGGCAAACCAAATCCTAGGAATGTAATTGCAGCTTCATGCAAAATCGCATGTGGGAAAATCACTGTAAAACCAACCAACAAATGTGGGAGTACATGTGGCAAATAATGATGGAGTGCTCGCCACCAAAATCGTTTACCCAATCGTTCCGAAAACTTAACATATGTGGATTGTTTAAGTTGTAACATTTCTATACGTAATATACGGGTAAGGTTAGGCCAATGTGTAAGCACTAATCCTATAATCACACCTTTCATTCCTCCACCTACGACAAATGAGATAAGTAGTAATGTAACTAAATGTGGCAAACTTAAGCAAACATCAATCAACCAAGAAATGACGAAATCTATTTTACGGTGAAATGTCGCAATGATTGCTAATAGAAAACTAATTATTGTTGACAATACTGCAGTCAAAAGCCCTACAGTAATACTAAGTTGTAATGCTTTTAATGTACGAAAAAACATATCTCTTCCTAACCAATCTGTTCCAAACAAATGGGCTATACTTGGAGCAGAATTGCGCGATTCTAATTGCAGTGTAATAGATTCTGAATCGATCGAAATAGATAATAGATAAATGAACAAAAATAAACTAATTGGCCACATTACTTTCATACGCTTCACATCCACCCCTCATTTCTTAACCTCGGATCAATGAGGGAACTAAAGAAATCTGCAAGAAAATTACCAATAAAAACGAAGCAGGCACTAATTAAGACAATTCCTAATAAAAGTGGTATATCACCATTTAATCCAGCGTCTACAATTGCTTGTCCCATTCCAGGATAACTAAAAACTTGCTCTGCTAATATAACTCCACCGAACAATTCGCCAAATGATGCAAAATGTAATGTCATTACCGGAATAATCATATTCGGAAAAGCTTGCTGACGGAATAATGTCCACCCACTTAGTCCATTTGCACGTGCTTGTCGTATGTATGGTTGATTCATTACTTCAAGTAATTTTTCTCTTGTATGTAAACAAATACTAGATACACCAATAATACTTAATGTTAATGCAGGAAGAATCGCATGATAGATTCGATCACCTATAGATACTTCCTCTCTTGTTAATCCAATCGGTGCGCTTAAACCAACAGGTAAAATATCGAGCCAAACAGCAAAGAACATTAATAACACTAAGCCTAACCAAAAGCTAGGTGTTGCTAATAAGACATAACAATATCCTTTAATCCATTTATCTATCCAACTATCTTTCTTTAATGCTGCAATAATACCTAGAACAATTCCAATCATACCTTGCATTACCCAAGCTAATGCCATCAATATAATAGATGCAAAGAAGCAATCTGCAATCACATCGGTCACTTCTGTTCGATAAGTAAGCGAAACACCAAAGTCTCCTGTCAATAAACTACTAAGCCAGTGCACATATTGAAGAAACATTGGTTCGTTCAATCCCCAATATGCTTCAATATTAGCCTTTTG
>JAJUGF010000040.1 GCA_029268495.1 Gracilibacillus sp. | reverse complement strand
TCTTCATTTTTGAATAGGAATGCAATGCTTATGATTCCGGCAATTCCAACGATTGTGTAAATTACTCTTGCGAATGCGCCGTCTTGGCTACCTCCGCCGAATATGGTTGCAACTAAGTCAAATTGAAATAGTCCAATTAGTCCCCAATTTATTGCACCGACAATTACTAATATTAATGCAAGTTTCTTCATCGAATAAACCTCCTTTTTTGCTCTGTTACTTTACTTATTGTGTGGATTTTCAAGAAAAATATGCAATAACTTAGATGAAGTGGATGCACAGAAAGTAGAAGTGATTTTTTTGGAAAAGAAAATTTAAATTATCTTATTTTTTTGAAATTTTCATTTAAAATACATAAAAAACAATGTAACATGCTTGATTTCAAGCAAACTATTCGGTACATTTATAGAGTGATTAAAATATATGGAGGGTCTCAAAATGACACATGTTCGCTTTGATTATGAAAAAGCATTAAGTTTTTTTGGTCAACATGAATTAGATTATTTAAAAGAGCCAGTGAAACTTGCTCATGAAATGGTACATAACAAAACAGGTGCAGGAAATGACTTCTTAGGTTGGGTAGACTTACCGACTAATTATGATAAAGAAGAATTTGCTCGCATTAAAAAATCAGCAGAAAAAATCAAATCAGATTCTGACGTATTACTTGTTGTAGGTATTGGTGGATCTTATTTAGGTGCACGTGCTGCAATCGAAATGTTAAATCATTCTTTCTATAATGAACTAACAAAAGAACAGCGCAAAACACCACAAGTATTTTTTGTAGGAAACAATATTAGTGCGCCTTATATCAATGATTTATTTGATGTATTAAAAGATAAAGACGTATCTGTAAATGTTATCTCTAAAAGTGGTACAACAACAGAACCAGCAATTGCTTTCCGTATTTTCCGCAAGTTTTTAGAAGAGAAATATGGAGTTGAGGAAGCGAAAAAACGTATTTATGCTACTACAGATAAAGCAAAAGGTGCATTGAAAACATTAGCGAATGAAGAAGGCTATGAAAGCTTTGTTATTCCAGATGATGTAGGTGGACGTTACTCTGTCCTTACCGCAGTAGGATTACTTCCAATTGCTGTTAGTGGAATTGATATTGATGAAATGATGTCAGGTGCTCAAAAAGCACAAGAAGAATTAAGCAATTCTGACCTTGATCAAAACCCTGCGTACCAATATGCAGCAGTTCGAAATGTTTTATACAACAAAGGAAATACAATCGAAATGCTAATTAACTATGAGCCAGCATTACAATATTTCGCTGAATGGTGGAAACAGTTATTTGGCGAAAGTGAAGGAAAAGACTTCAAAGGGATTTATCCATCAAGCGCAAACTTCTCTACAGACTTACATTCATTAGGTCAATATGTACAAGAAGGACGTCGTGATATTTTTGAAACAGTTCTACACGTAGAAGAACCAAAATCAAATATTACAATTGAAGAAGAAGCACAAGATTTAGATGGTTTAAATTATTTAGCTGGTCAAACATTAGATTTCGTTAATGAGAAAGCATTCCAAGGAACATTACTTGCACATACAGATGGACAAGTACCAAATTTACTAGTACATTTACCTAAATTAGATGCATACACATTTGGATATGTTGTATATTTCTTTGAAAAAGCATGTGCGATTAGTGGATACTTATTAGGAGTGAATCCATTTGATCAACCAGGTGTAGAAGCATACAAAAAGAATATGTTTGCATTACTTGGTAAACCAGGATTTGAAGAAGAAAAAGCCAAATTAGAAAAACGACTTTAAAAACAAAAGCGAAAGCGCCCGTTAAGAAACGTAGTGACTGGAGATAATCAACAGAAATAAAGAAATCACGGAGAGCGTGCGAACCGATGATGACTTATACTCACCAGTACAAGTGCGACTAAACCTCATGTATCCACATGAGGTAAGTCTTCTATGTTGATAGTTGACTATCGAAGTCACCTAGTTTCTGGGCGCTTGAGCTGGGTGTCGCTATCTTTGTACGCTAAACTTTTTCTATAAGTATGCATTTTATTTACTGAAATAATATAAAACTCGGCCTTGTGTCGAGTTTTTTTGTTATATGCGCATACATAAAATTTACTCAGTAGTAAAACATATAGACAAAAAGTAGGTGAATGTATGTATGAATTACAATCAACAATTGAGAATAAAGTATTTCCATTTCAACAAATTAAAATAGAGTTAGAAAAAGCAGGATACTCATTAAATGGTGCTTGGGAATATGATCATGGATATTTTGATTACAAATTAGCAAATGAAGATGGGTATCACTTTCTTAGAGTACCATTTCATGCAATAAATGGGGATATAGACAGTGATGAAGCAATAATTAAAATGTATACACCTTATTTGTTGACACATCAATATCAAAATAATGTGGATGCATATGCAGAGAGTAGTGTGATGCAAGCTGCATTTAATCAGTTTCAATCACCAACAGATAAAGATGCAGACATTCCTAGCCAATATGTGACAAAAGGAAAGCAAGTGCTATCAGAATTAGAAGTTTTGCTAAATAATATACCTAGCAAGTGAGTTATCATTTGGTTTGCAGAACGAATGAGTGGATTATGTAATATCTTTATTCGTTCTGCTATTTTTTAAATAAATCAATTGATCATGACCTTCCATCTTGGTAAATGAATCTGGATAAATGTATAGTTCATCACTTCTTATATAACCAACTAACCAGTATTTTTGCGTGGAAAAATCATTTACTAATTTGTTGAAATCTTGATTAATCCATTCTTTTTTTAATGGAATTGTGCAAAATTGTTGCTCTGTTAACAGTTTTGTTATAATTGAATTAGTTTGACTTGATGAATGATAAAGTGTTTGTAAGAACAATGCACTCATAAATTGATTTGCTCTAATAATGTTGTCGCAACCTGCACGTATTGCATTGGTTTCATGTGTTTCTGTAAGTATTTCAGCAATGATATGAACAGATGGGTGATTTCCCTTCGCTGCAATAATATTTAGAATGGTTTGTCTGTCAGCATCTTCTTCTTCTAACGATGGATCTGCAGTTATAATGATATGTGTGGCACAAGCAATATTCGCTTTCTTTAGAATGTGATCAGAAGTAGGATCACCATGAATAAAATGAATACGATGTTTTTGATAGGACACTTTTTTTAATGATTGATCAATCAAGACAATCTCTTTTTTAATTTGATTATGTTGAATCATATCCACTAATCTTTTTGTTCGTTCATTCCAACCAACTATTATGACATGTTCTTGACCGTGATAGGATATCTTACCCTCTGTTAAGTTTTTTTCATGTGTAATTGTCGCAGCTGAAATAGTAGCCATATAAAAAGTTACTAAGCCACCCCCAGCTAGAATGAGCAACATACCGATTAATTTTCCTGTTGT
The DNA here is from genome assembly GCA_029268495.1 of Gracilibacillus sp. GTDB lineage: Bacteria > Bacillota > Bacilli > Bacillales > Amphibacillaceae > Gracilibacillus > Gracilibacillus marinus. The sequence goes on along the minus strand of JAJUGF010000040.1, from coordinate 9,594 downwards.
ACTTAATGGTACATAATCTCCGTATCCGACAGTGGATCCAGTCACAAATGCCCACCACACACCATCAAATAAGGATGGGAAATGAGCGGGTTCGATTAAGTGAATACTGAAACCAAATAATAGCATGGTAATAATAACCGTTAACAATAATCTAACAAAGATGGGCAAATGAAAATAAAATTGCATGCATTTGTTCCAAAGCATAGACATCACCTAGTTCGACTTTTTAAGAATTCATTATTTTCTTATTTTGGTCATTTTTAGTATATTTATGCAATCAAGTTGAAGTTTTACTATATTGGAGGAATGATTATATGAATCAAAAACATTTAGAATTTTTATTCGACTTATTACATACACCATCACCATCTGGCTATGAAATGGAAATCCAAAGAAAATGGATGCAATATGTAAGACCTTTTGCGGACAAAATAGAAACAGATCATGCCGGAAATGCGATTGCTATCGTCAATCCTGATGCACCATTTCATATTCTCTTAGCAGGACATTGTGATGAAATTGGATTTATTATTAATCGTATTGATGAAGATGGTTTTGTCTATATAGATAAGCTTGGCGGAATAAATGCCAAAGCAGCTATTGGTATGAAAGTACAGTTAATTGGAGAGCATTCTTCATTAGATGGGGTGATTGGTGTCAATGCACAACACCATGGTGGGATAAAAGATGACTTTGATGTAGAAGATTTGTTTATTGATTGTGGGGCAACGAGTAAAGCAGAGGTCTTGCAACATGTTCAAATCGGTGATTTAGTCGTGTATCGAAGAGAATCAGAAGTGTTAATGGACCGCTATATTTCAGGGCGTGGACTTGATAATCGGACAGGTGCATTTATTGTTGCGGAAGTAGTTAGAAGGTTAAAAGAGAAAAAGTTGAATATCGGTTTATATGCTGTAAGCACAGTCAATGAAGAAACAAATATGGGTGGTGCATACTTTGCTGCTGCGGGTTTAAAGCCTGATTGTGCGATTGCGTGTGATGTTACATTTGCAACAGATTATCCATCTGTTAATAAACGAAAACATGGGGATATTAAGTTAGGAAGTGGACCTGTCTTAGCTAAAGGTGCACCAATTAATAGAAAGTTGAATCAGTTGTTAGAGAATACTGCGAAACAGTTAAATATGCCTTTGCAATATGAATTAACTCCTCGTTATACAGGCACAGATGCAGATAAAATGAGATTGACAGGAAATGGTGTTCCGATTAGTCTTGTTTCTTTACCACTTAGGTATATGCACTCACCAGTAGAAACAGCATCGATACGAGATATAGAGGCAGAAATTACATTATTAGTTGAATTTTTATCATCACTTACTGGGGAAGAAAGCCTTAAACCTGTAGAAAGCCATCTTTAACGATTGACATGAAATATAAGGAAGGATAAGATGTTAAAGTATGCATTTGGAACAATGTGTGAGAGCAAGGAGGAGCATACTTGAATAATTTATTATTTTCGAATTCATCTTTATATCGATTTATATCTATTGCGTTATTAGGTACAATCTCTGCAGTACTTATGTTTATTAATTTCCCTTTACCGTTTCTGCCGACGTATTTGCGAATTGATATTAGTGATTTACCTGCACTATTAGGTGGATTGCTATTTAACCCGGTAGCTGCAATTGTCGTTTTAGCAATAAAAAATTTGTTGTATTTATTATTAACAGCAATATATGATCCAATTGGAGCAATAGCAAACTTTATTGCGGGTATCTTATTCGTAGTACCAGTTTCTTTTATGTATTATAAGTATCGTACGAATAAAAGTGTTTGGATTGGCTTAGTAATTGGCGCATTTCTTTTAATCGTTGGAATGTCAGTTATGAACTATTTTGTTATCTTACCTATATACAGTTCCTTTATTGGTTGGGATACGTTCACACAAAATCAAAAATGGACTTTAATTATTACAGCAATTATTCCATTTAACTTAATTAAAGCCATTCTTGTAGGTACCATATTCTATTTTATCTTTTTAAAACTGAACAAATATATAAAGAAAAAGCGCATCGATTAATGCGCTTTTTCTTTATTTTGTGGAAATGACTGCTAAAGTACAACGGGCTATTGCGATTAATTGTTCTACTTCATCGACAACTTTTATTTCCCAAATCATCGTTCGTTTTCCGATATGAATGGGTATAGCTTTTGCTATGATTTTTCCATCTTTTTTTGCTTTAATATGGTTACAATTAATCTCCAAACCTACAATAGCTTTTTCATTTGGATGGACATGTTGCATTCCCCCAAGACTTGCAGCTGTCTCAGCTAAAGCAACCGTCGCACCACCGTGTAAGTATCCCATTGGTTGTGTTACTTTCTCCGTTACAGGCATTTCAATAGTTACTAAATCTTTATTTACATGAACATATTTCATATCTAAAAGGTCCATTAAATTAGTCATTATTGTCTCCTTTATTTAAAACAATCTTTCCATCATCTAATTTTTAAAAAGAAAAAGGAAATAGAATATGAATTAGTAAGGAAAGTCCTATGAGTGCACCATAAATAGTATTTGTTTTTGCTGTTGCAGCCATTGCTGGAATCATACCGACATTCGTATGATTGGCCCGAAATGTTTGGATTACATACAATGCTTTTTTGATACTTAGTAAACTAATTAAGCTGTAAATTGGCAATATGCCGAAAGCGATATAAATAACGGTAAGAGAAAATGCAATAATCATTAACCATTTTAATAGAGAAATGGCTTTGTCTCTTCCAATTAATATAGCAATTGTTTTTCGTCCGTTCTCTTTATCTCCATCTAAGTCGCGGATATTATTTGCTAATAGAATCGAACCGATAAAAATGGCGATAGGAATAGAAACGATAATTACTTCGATAGATAAAGATAATGTTTGAATATAATAACTAATTCCAATAATTACTGTTCCCATTAATATACCTGAAAATAATTCACCAAATGGAGTGTAAGCAATTGGGATAGGACCGCCTGTATATAAATAGCCAATTAACATACATACAACACCAATAACTGCAATCCACCAACTTGAAGCGATGCAAATATAGATACCTAACACTATCGCTACACCGAAAAAGGCAAAAGCCAATCGCTTCACGACAATTGGTTGAATACCATCTCTGACGATTGTTCCGCCAATCCCAACAGAATTTTCGTTATCAAGTCCACGTTTGAAATCATAATACTCATTAAACATATTTGTTGCTGCTTGTATTAATATGGATGCCATTAACATTGCTAGGAATAAAATAAAATCAAAGGCATCATCAAGTACTGCTAACATTGTTCCAACAAATACAGGAATAAATGAGGCTGTTAATGTATGTGGTCTTAACAAACGCCACCATACATGGAATCCTGGCTTCTCATTTAAATGGTTCCCTGTTACATCTGAATTGTTTCCCATGTCTTAATCTCCTTGCTTTTATATAGTAAATTTGATGTACAACATTTTAAGTTTAGTGAAATGTTTAAAAGGTGTCAATGTAAACTGTTTGAATAATCGATATTAGGGGAAGTTAATTAACATACTTTTTCATTATTTTTTTGTTATACTATATATATGTGCTTGGATGAATGAAGAACATAAGAGAAGACAAGTGAAGAATACAGGGGAATCTTAAAGGAATGTTTCCTTTGCAATATTTACTGTCAAATACTATAATGAATAACGTTTTATGAGAAACGCCCTATTACATTGGAGGGTTATAGATGATTGAAACAAAGGGAAGAGATATAGAAGGTGTGTTGCAAACAGCACAGAAACAACTAAATAAAACGACACCTACCCTTGTTAGTATAACAGAACACATATCTAAAGTAGATCTGTTATCTTTTTTTGCTATGGGGAAAGAGCTAGGCATGAATCGAACTTTTTGGTCTGATTCTAGCCAACAACAATTTTTAGTTGGAATCGGAGAAACATATACGTTGCAAGCAAAAGAGCACACGTATGAAATGATTCAAACAGAATGGCAACAATTAATGGAACATGCTATTGTGAACAAATCGATAGAAGTATCTTCCATTGGTCCTGTCGCAATTGGTGGGTTTCCATTTGATGAAGGTGCACACCACAGTGACTTATGGCAAGGATATGAAGGAAGTAAATTTAGGATTCCTAAATATTTACTTACTGTACATGGTGCGGAGTATTACTTATCGATTAATTTATTACTTACCCAAAATTGCAACATTTCTACACTTGCTGAAGCTATTCTAAAGGAAAAAGAACAATTACTTTCCAATAAAGTTCAATTGGATATTACTAATAAAGTAATCCTTCAACATGAAGTAGATCCAATAGAATGGAAAGACCTTGTGAAACAAGTTACAAATCATATTGAAAAAACTTCTGTTGAAAAAATAGTATTAGCAAGGGAATTGCAGGTGGAATTTGCTAAGTGTTGTAACATTACTGAAGTGTTGCAACGATTGCTTGATACACAACAGAATAGTTATGTGTTTGCATGGGAAAAAGACGATGCTTGTTTTGTAGGAGCAACTCCTGAGCGACTAGTAAAAGTAACAAATGAACAATTACTTTCTACATGTCTTGCAGGAACTGCTTCAAGAGGACGAACAAAGAAAGAAGATGCAGCAATTGGACAAGCTTTATTACATGATCCAAAAAATATAAAGGAACATCAAATTGTTGTAGATATGATTTATGATGCCGTTTCTTCATGTGCGCATGATGTTGTTGTGCCTACAGAACCAGTATTATATCCATTACATCATTTGCAACATTTATATACACCTGTTGTTGCTACATTAAATAAGGGGTTTACGTTGCTTGATATTGTTAAGAAATTGCATCCGACTCCAGCACTTAGTGGATTTCCACAACAAGAGTCTATTCAATTTTTAAGGGAACATGAATCATTGCAACGAGGATGGTATGGTGCGCCAATTGGTTGGTTTGATGCTCATTTTAATGGAGAATTTGCTGTGGCAATTCGTTCTGCCTTAGTTCGTCAATCACACGCTTCCTTATTTGCTGGATGTGGTGTAGTGAGAGATTCTGATCCTGAGATGGAATATGAAGAAACAAAAATGAAGTTTACACCGATGTTAGATGCATTAGGAGGAGAAGTATGACAAATTATACCTATGATTTAACATATTATATCGGTCAATTTACGGATCAATTATACCATAGTGGTGTCCACCATGTTGTCGTTTCTCCTGGCTCTCGTTCTACGCCACTTGCACTTACAATGGCAGAATATCAACAATTTAACTTATGGGTAGATATTGACGAAAGGTCTGCAGCATTTTATGCATTAGGGATAGCGAAACGGTTAAAACAGCCTGTTTGTTTATTGTGTACGTCTGGAACAGCGGCAGCGAATTACTATCCAGCAATTATTGAAGCACATTACAGCAGAATACCGTTAATTGTGCTTACGGCAGATAGACCGAATGAATTGCGAGATGTTGGGGCACCACAAGCAATTGATCAAATAAAGATGTTTGGGGATTATGTGAAATGGTTTCATGAAATGGCATTACCTAGTAGTGAGCCAAACATGCTTCGATATGTAAGAAACCAAGCGAAAAGAGCTGTCATTACTGCGACTTCTGGTATATCTGGTGTCGTACATTTAAATTTTCCATTACGAGAACCATTGCTTCCAGATTTCTCATTAGAAGGCATTTGGGGGACACCATTTGTGGGTGTTGCTTCATACACGACTTCGACTACTAGTTTAGATGAGGCAGTACTCAACGAAATTTACGAGATGTTGAAAAAGGAGAAGAATGGAATCATTGTATGTGGACCAAATCATTTTGACCAATTGCCAGATGCTATCGTACATTTAGCTGAAAAATGGCAACTTCCAATTTTTGCTGATCCGATTTCTGGATTAAGAAATGGTTCACACAGTAAATCCCATATTATCGAAACATATGATGCGATTTTGAAATCCAATCATGTGCGCACAAACATGTCTGTAGATTTTATCATTCGTGTTGGAGCAATGCCAATCTCCAAACCATATTTGTTATGGATTCAACAACAATCGAATGTGAAACATATTGTAATTGATCAAGTCGGAGGATATAGTGAACCAGCAAATGTAGACACATACTTTCTATTCGGAGAAGTGTCCCATATTCTCAGACAATTAGCAACAGTACCTATTTCCTTTCATCCAACATTTTTAACGTCATGGCAAAAGTGGAATGCTATGGCAAAAGAAGTATTGAAAAGTAACGCGAGGAATGAATTAACAGAAGGTCATGTGATATCTGGTATCCAGTCAGTATCGGCAGATGACCATATTGTATTTGCAAGTAATAGTATGCCTATACGTGACTTAGATAGTTTTTGGTTATGTTCAGACAAACAGATAGAATTACATGCAAACCGTGGTGCAAATGGGATTGATGGCATTTTATCCTCTGCGAGCGGAATGAGTGCGACGAATAAGCGTACTACATTAGTTGTTGGAGATATCGCTTTCTTGCATAGTTTGAATGGATTGTTGATGGCGAATAAGTATCATTTGCCACTTACTATTGTTGTTGTGAATAATAATGGTGGGGGGATTTTCTCCTTTTTGCCACAAGCAAAACAAGATAGTCCCCATTATGAATTATTATTTGGTACGCCACAACAGATGACACTTTCCCATCTTGCTAAAGCATTTGATATTGCATACGAAAAGCCACGTAATTGGAAGGAGTATGTACAAGCACTTACTGCTTCTTATCAAAGAAAAGATGTCACCATCATCGAAGTAGAGACAGAACGGGCGAATAATGTACAATGGCATCAAACGAAATGGGATCAAATTGAAAAAATCATGCTCGAGGAACTAGATGGTGGAACACATGTTTATTGAGGTAGACGAACATAAGTATTGGGTAGAGTGTGAAGGAAAGGGAGAGCCTCTTGTCATTTTGCATGGTTTTACAGGCTCCACTCATACGTTTCGATTTTTAAAGCACTATCTACCTGATTATCAGCTTATTCGTATAGATTTGCCTGGACACGGTCGAACTAAGGCAACAATATCTTCGATGGAAAAATGTATTGATGATGTATCCATAGTATGTAAAAAAATAGGTTTAACGAAATTTCATTTACTCGGTTATTCCATGGGTGGTAGAACGGCACTATCTTTCGCAAAAAAATATCCTATATTTGTGCAATCATTAATACTAGAGAGTGCAACTCCAGGTATAGAAAATGATGAGGAGCGGAAGAAAAGAATAAAGGCAGATGAGGAATTAGCTACCTTTATTTTAGAAAATCCGATTGAAGCATTTGTAGATTATTGGGAGGACATTCCATTATTTTCTTCCCAAAAGCATTTGCCCACACCTCTTAAAAAAGCTATTCGTGAAGAAAGACTAGCCCAATCTAGAGAAGGACTTGCATTATCTTTAAGAACAATGGGAACAGGTACGATGCCATCATTGTGGAATCATTTATCAACGATTTTGTGCCCTGTTTGTATTCTTGTTGGTGAGAGTGATAAGAAGTTCATTCAAATTGGAGAAAAGATGATTTCTTTTATACAAAATAACGAATTTCATGTTATAAAAAATAGTGGGCATGCAATTCATGTGGAACAATCCGAAATTTTTGGTACAATAGTTAATGAGTTTTTAAAACAAAGGAGGATGTAACATGTCAGTAGAATGGACTACAGTACGTTCTTATGATGAAATACTTTACGAAAAATATAATGGAATCGCAAAAATTACAATTAATCGACCAGAGGTGCATAATGCCTTTACTCCAAAAACAGTAAATGAATTAATCGATGCATTTACATATGCAAGAGATGACTCGAGCATCGGTGTAATTGTGTTAGCTGGAGCTGGAGACAAAGCTTTCTGTTCAGGTGGAGATCAAAAAGTACGTGGTCATGGCGGATATGTTGGCGATGATGAGATTCCACGCTTAAACGTATTAGACTTACAACGACTTATTCGTGTCATTCCAAAACCAGTAGTAGCGATGGTTTCAGGTTATGCAATTGGTGGCGGACATGTATTACACGTAGTATGTGATTTGACAATTGCTGCAGACAACGCTATTTTTGGCCAAACAGGACCAAAAGTAGGCAGCTTTGATGCGGGATATGGTGCAGGATTATTAGCACGTATCGTTGGTCACAAGAAAGCTCGTGAAATTTGGTATTTATGCCGCCAGTATAATGCACAAGAAGCATTAGATATGGGACTTGTGAACACTGTTGTACCATTAGAACAATTAGAAGCAGAGACAATACAATGGTGTGAAGAAATGTTAGAAAAATCACCTACTGCTTTACGTTTCTTAAAAGCTTCCTTTAATGCAGATACAGACGGTCTTGCTGGATTGCAACAAATGGGTGGAGATGCTACATTGCTATACTACACAACAGATGAAGCAAAAGAGGGCCGCGATGCATTTAAAGAAAAACGTAAACCAGATTTCAAGAAGTTCCCTCGTTTTCCTTAATACTCTAGATTTAGCTTGAGTAAAATAGAGATTGGAACGAAAGAATTCTTTCATTACAAAAATCCAAATGATTCGAAAGCTATTTATCGAATCATTTGGATTTTGTGCGTATTTAGAAGGAAAGTGAGATGTAATTTTGAACTTAGCTATGTGCTTTACAACCGCTCCCGGCTTGTCTGTTTCCACTAAAATTTTCTATGTCTCAGTCTCTATTTGTAGTATCTGAGATATAGTATCAACTATAATAGAGGCAGATTTATTTTTAGACAGAGAGGAGATTTATAATGGAACATTGGCTTACAAAACGCGCATCCTTGTCACCAAATGCTATAGCTGTGGAAACAATAGACAATGGAACATGGACGTTTGCTGATTTATATGATGCGTCCATCGTTTTTGCAAAGAAACTTTACACTACAAGTAAAACGAACAAGCATATTGGTATACTGTCCACCAATTCTATTGAGATGATTGTTGCATTTTTTGCTTGTACATATTTACATAAGCCTGTTGTTTTTCTGAATGCACGACTTACACAAGAGGAATTAGCCATACAATGTGCGAGCGCAGATATAGACAGTGTCCTATATTCGGATACATGTGAGGCACTTACATTGACATTACCTGTTCCATGTTATGCTTTTTCTGCAATTAAACAATTAAAAGAAACGAATATCCGACTAGATGAAACGATAGCATTAGATGATATTTGTTCTATGATGTTTACTTCTGGTACAACTGGAAAAGCAAAGGCTGTGATGCATACGTATGATAATCATTGGGCAAGTGCTATTGCTTCTGCGCTTAATTTGGGGATTAGTTCAACAGATAAATGGTTAGTTTGCTTGCCGATTTTTCATATTGGTGGATTGTCGACAGTAATAAAAAGTATGATTTATGGTATGCCTATTTTACTTGTAGAGAAATTTGATGAAACAATCGTTCATCAAGCTATTATGGAGAGAAATGTATCGATTGTTTCTGTTGTTGCCGTTACTTGTAGTCGGTTGTTAAATAAAATAACTAATGAGACCTATCCATCCACATTCAGGTGTATGTTGTTAGGTGGTGGACCTGCTCCAAAAGCTTTATTAGATAAAGCAGCAAATTATCATGTACCAAT
>JAJUGF010000039.1 GCA_029268495.1 Gracilibacillus sp. | reverse complement strand
TTGAGATATGCGGTCAGTTTGCCATTTGTACATAGTGATACTGTCTTTCCATTTGGTACGTTAATAGTGAATTTAATTGGTTGCTATGTACTGGCGTTATTCACTAGACTTTTTAATGAAAAGGTGCAATGGAATCGAACGTATCAAATAGCAATTACTACTGGTTTAGTAGGATCATTTACTACATTTTCAACATTCAGTGTAGAGGTTATTCAACTGATGGAATTACATCATTATCTACTCAGTTTTCTCTATGTATGTATTAGCTTATTTGGAGGGCTAGCATGCAGTTATTTAGGGTACTATAAAAGTTTGAAGTCTGGTGATTGTAAATGATAGAGATTATTTGTTTTATTGGCATTGGAGGTTTTTTTGGAGCTATTTCACGTTATTGGGTTAGCCAACAATTGGGTAAGCTAAACGTGAAATTACCTATAGCTACATTTGTTGTGAATATAGTAGGTTCTTTTCTGCTTGGGTTCATTATTGGAAGCCATTTAAGTGAAAGAATAACTGTATTATTTGGTACTGGATTTATGGGAGCATTCACAACGTTTTCTACATTTAAATTGGACATCATCAAATTATTAGATAAAAAAGAGCAAAAGGTAGCAATCTTGTATATTGTAATGACTTATATTGTTGGAATCTGTAGCGCATGGATTGGTCTTTTAATTGGTAACTATTTTACATAGTAAGGGGAATCGCAATGAAAAAAACAACAATGTTTATGTATACGGGTCTAATGATACTTCTAGTAATCTCCATTGTTGTGGCTTTCTATTATTCCACTTTAATCAAAGGATACAATCAACAGTTAAAAGTGAAAGAAGAGAAAGAGTTACCAGCATATCATTTCGTGCTAATTGGTGAGGAGATGGACCATGATTATTGGCGCTTAGTTGGAGAAGGTGCGAAAGCCGCTGAAGAAAACAATGATGTATATGTGGAATATAAAGGACCAAAACGATCCAATCCAGAAGAACAAGCTAAGTTATTAGATGTTGCTATCAAATCAAAAGTGGATGGTATTATTGTGCAAGCATTAACAGAAGAATTTATCCCTCTTATCAATAAAGCAACAGAGAGTGGTATTCCGGTCATTACTATTGATACAGATGCGCCTAGTAGTAAGCGATCAACATATATTGGAACAGATAATTATAAAGCAGGACAATTAGCTGGTCAGACATTAGTAGAAGATACAAATGGACAAGCTGTTGTTGGAATTATTACTGGTAGCTTTCGAAATGCACACCATGAATTAAGAGTAGAAGGGTTTATGGATGCGATAGAGGGAGAAGAAGGAATTGAAGTTGTGTCGATTGAAGAATCTACCATTACAAGAGTGGTTGCAGAAGAGAAAGCACACAAAATGCTACTAGAATACCCACAAATAACGGCTTTATATGGAACGAGTGCGTTGGACGGAATTGGTATGGTCCAAGCTAGTGAATCTCTTCAAATTTCAGATGAAGAGCTATATATGATTGCATTTGACACTCTTCCAGAGAATATCGAGTTATTAGAAGATGGCAAAGTCGACGCTTTAGTTGGTCAAAAACCATACGAAATGGGATATAGAAGTGTAGAATTAATGCTTTCTATATTAGCAAAAGAGCAAGTGGATGATGTCTATTATACAGATACGACGATTGTAAGAAATGAGGATTTGAAACGGATAAGTGATAGAAAATGATTAAAATAAGAACAAAGCTTCTCGTTTATTTTATTGTTGTCATTGTATTAGCAAGTGTTATTTTTTTTGTCAGAGATATGAGCATGGATAAGCTAATGGATTTGCACAATGAGAGCTCACAGCAGTATTATTTATTAAATCAATTAACAGAGCAAACAGATCAAGTGTACCAATCCTTACAAATATATGTACATGAACCGACTGTAGATAATTTAAATTATTATGAACAAGATAAAGTAAAATTACTCTCCTTACAAGATCAGCTCGATATGGAGAATGCCTCTCTTATAGATGAACAAAACTATTATCATTTACTGTCGACTTTTTTAGAATTCACGGATTTGACAGTGATTGGTGTAGAAAGAGAGGATATTGAACAATATTCGAATTCGCTTAGTGAAGCAGATAAAACTGCAACATATATCCATGAGAAGACATTAGAACTTCTCAATCAATCCCTGACGAATTATCAAACAAGGATAGAAATAGAGAATAGCAAAATACAAGCTACAAAACATTTAGGTACAACAATCTTTATTGCATTACTTTTAGTCAGTATTTTATTCGCTATCTGGTTTTCGGATGGTATTACAAGAACAATAAGAAGGTTAACTAGTGCAGCAAAGGAAATTTCATCAGGGAATTACGAGGGAAAGGATATACAAGTATCTCAAAAAGATGAATTAAAAATCTTGTCCACGACATTTAATGAGATGAAGCATAATGTAAAAAAATCCATTTTAGAAATGGAAGAGAAATCTCGTTTAGCACAACTGTTAAAAGAAATGGAATTGAAAAGTTTGCAAAATCAAATTAATCCACATTTTCTTTTTAATACATTAAATGTGATTTCGAAGACAGCATATATAGAAGGTGCAGAACGGACAAATGATTTGATTACAGCTGTCTCTACATTGTTACGATATAATATTGGCAATATAGATAGAAATACGAAATTAATTGATGAAGTAAATGTCGTCAAAGAATATTTCTTTATTCAACAAACACGATTTGGGGATAGAGTGAATTTTGATATTACAATGGATCAGGATTGTAGCGATGTGTTCATTCCGTGTTTGACATTACAACCACTTGTCGAAAATGCGTTCATGCATGGAATCGAACAAATGGAGGAAGGCGCGGAAATTCGTGTAGTGATTTATCGCGAGGATAAAGTTGTGACAATAGAAGTGATTGATAATGGTGTGGGTATGTCTGATGAATTAATTCAACAGATTATCAAGCCAGATTTATCAACAATAGAAGAAGAGCCGAAGAGATCAGGTCATTCGACAGGCATCGGTTTACGAAATGTCATTGATCGATTGCACTTATTCGATGCACGAAGCAAATTCCAAATTTATTCTACCTTAAATAAAGGAACAACCATTCAAATTCAATTACATGATGAGGAGACTCGAGATGTGGAAAGTAATGTTAGTCGATGATGAAGCAATTGAACGAGAAGGGATTAAAATGATGCTTCTCCGGCATCTTGATGATATAGAAATCGTTGCAGAAGCTAGTAATGGGAGAAAAGCTGTAGAGTTAGCTAAAGAAAAGGAACCAGATATTATATTTATGGATATCCAAATGCCTGTCATGGATGGCCTTAAAGCAACAAAAGAAATTACGACACAGCTATCTTCGAAAATAATTATGGTATCTGCTTATGATACCTTTCAGTATGCACAAGAAGCGATGCGATATGGAGTCAAGTCTTACTTGTTAAAACCAAGTAAAGTTTCAGAATTATTAGATGCTTTCGGCCAGCTGACAGAGGAAATACGTAAAGAGAATGACGAAAAGAAAGAACAAGAAGCGTTACATAATCGACTAGAAAGAGCAAGTTCTCTTATGGAAACAGATTTTATTACTTCTTTAATGTTGGATCATATTCATACATTCAATGAAGCAGACTGGGAAGAATGGTTGCATATTGAGGAACAAGCAGGCTTTGTCGTTGTCCTTTCTTTTCAATCATCTACATTCTATCCGACGAAAGAAGAGAAAAATCATTGGTATGAGACTGTCAGACAAGTTGCATCTGAACAAATACGAAAGTCCTTTATCGGTCCACTTACAGGTTTCCAGGTTCCACTATATGTACTTATGGATGGAGAACAAGAAGAAGAAAGAGAATCATATGTCAAAGCATTTTTGAAGAGCGTGCATCCTATTATGTCCGATATACAAGTGATAATGGGAGCGGGACAGATCGTTCCAAATTTTGAGCAATTTTCTTTGTCTTATGAGCAAGCCATCTATGCGTTGGAAGCAGCCCAGCAGAATGTACATGCTAGTTACTCCATCTATAATGAGAATACAGAAGACACCAAGCTAGAGAACGTCCCTTTAGAATTAGAAAAAAAATTATTAGAATCTGTCCAGAGAGGGGATGTACAAGCAACAGTCAGAGCCTTTGATACGTATTTTTTAACAATGCAACAATTTGTAACCTATAAAGTAGATCGAATCAAGAAAGAAACGGAAAATGTTTTTATTGTTTTATCTAGATCGATGCAAGAGTTAGGTTATCAGAAAGATTTAACAATTAATTTTAGCCAGCTAGAGACGGCAACACAGATAAAGGAAGCAGCAAAAGCTCATCTGGCCAATATTACGATGCAAATTAAATCATGGCGATCAAATGGCCTGCTAGGAATCATTACGGAAGCAAAACAATACATACAGAATAATTATATGCGGTCGATTACACTAGAAGATGTTGCAAATGAGGTAGGATTAAGCTCCTATTATTTTAGTAAAATATTTAAAGAGCATGTGGAGCAATCCTTTATTGAGTATGTAACAGAATGGAGAATATCTAAAGCGAAAACTTATTTGTTAGATAATAACCTTTCATTAAAAGAAATTGCTATTACTATAGGTTACAAGGACCCGAACTATTTTAGTCGCGTATTTAAGAAAGAAGTCGGTATGTCTCCTACTGATTATCGCAAGCAATATGAATAAGAAGACAAGCATTTTACCAAAAAAGTTGCTTGTCTTATTTAATTTTACCTCATAAAAAACATGTTTATATTCTCCTGATAAAGGTATAAGTATTGCAAGTATAAAAAAGGAGATGATTACATGAATGATTTAGGAAATTCTTTTGCGCACATGTTTAACAATGTAATACAAGCAATCCCGAATGTGTTAGCAGCATTGTTATTGCTTGTATTAGCATGGGTAGTTGCAGCTATTGCGAAAGGGATTGTAGAGAAGCTCTTTGTAAAATTAGGCGTTCACAAAGCAATTGGAAGAACCAATTTCGTAGAAGATGCGGATCATGGAAAGAAAGTGTTAAAAGCGATTGCGAAAGTGATTTATTTATTGGTATTTATACTGTTCTTACCAGCTATATTAGATGCACTTAATATGGAATCTGTATCAGGACCAATTTCAAATATGATGGATAAATTACTAGGGTTCTTACCAAATGTAATTGCAGCAGCTATCATTCTAATTATTGGTTATGTCATCGCAAAACTAGTAAAAGAACTAGCGGAACGTTTTTTAGTGAGTGTGAATGTAGATAAATGGTTTAGTAAAGTAAAGCCTACTTCTAGTTATAATCATACAACAACGTATACATTATCATCGATACTTGCAAATATACTATTTGTAGTTATCCTAATTCCTGTAATTACTATTGCATTGGAAGCATTAGAAATCCAATCTATTTCAGTACCAATTACACAAGTACTCAATAGTGTATTAATGATGATTCCTAATATTTTTATTGCAATTGTCTTAGTGATAGTAGGATATTATTTAGGAAAAATGCTCGGTAACTTACTAGAAGGACTTCTTCAAGGCACAGGTGTGAATAATATATTTTCTTCAATTGGGATTGAAAATGCTGAAAACAAAGTACCTTTTGATATTGCGAAAGTGGTTGGAACAGTTGTTAAAGTACTAGTAATTCTTTTCTTCACAGTAGAAGCATTAAGTGTCTTACAATTAGAGGTGCTAAATCAGATTGGAAATGCACTAATTATTTATTTGCCTTTCTTAGTAAGTGCATTGCTAATTCTCGGAGGAGGAATCTTATTAGGTTCAGTTTTGGCTAAGTTTATTTATAAGTATACACATAGTCAGTTCACTGCAACGATAGTAAAATATGTTGTGATTGTATTTGCAGTCTTTATGACACTTGATCAATTAAAATTTGCGACATCTATTGTAAACACAGCATTCATTCTGATTTTAGGTGGCTTAATGGTGGCATTTGCAATTTCTTTTGGAATTGGTGGACGAGACTTTGCGAAAAACCAATTAAGTAAAGTAGAAGCAAAAATGAAAAGAGATCAAAACCATCCTTTCAACCATGAGAATGATCCTTTCGAATAATAAATGGATATAAAGACCTACATCAATTTGGTGTAGGTTTTTTTGTTATGTAAAGAATCACAAAATAATCTAGATAATCACAAAAAAGTGAAGATAGTTCTTAGAAAAATGGCTAGAGATACATGTTACAGTTTATTTAAGTTATTAAAAATGAGTAATCCAAATAAAAATGTAAGCGGAACGCAGGGTATGAAAACAATAAAAGTAAGTAGGTAGGAGATTTTTTTATTCTCTGTATGTAATCGTTTTACTAAGTATTTGGATAGGTCATAAAAGAAAACGATAACAACAATAGAATGAACTAGATAAGGTGGGGGTTATTATGGCAAAGAAACATTCATTATGGTATGTCATTTTAGTTGCATGTGCTGCTGGTATGGCGGGGTTATTATACGGTTTTGATACAGCGGTTATTTCAGGAGCAATTGGTTATTTACAAGATTTATATAATTTAAGTCCAGCGATGGAAGGTTGGGTTATTTCTTGTGTAATGATCGGTGGGGTAATTGGTGTTGGTTTATCAGGATTCTTGAGTGATAAATATGGACGTAAGAAAATTTTAATGGTATCAGCGATATTGTTTATTATTTCTGCACTAGGTTCTGCCTTTGCAATTGATGTGACAACATTAGTACTTGCAAGAATTCTTGGAGGATTTGGAATTGGTTTTGCTTCAGCAATTTCCGTTTCTTATATAAGTGAGTGTGCGCCACCAGCAATCAGAGGTCGATTAGGTTCTCTTTATCAGCTATTTACGATTCTAGGTATTTGTGCAACATTTTATATTAACTATGGTGTTGCAAATAGTGGAACATACGAATGGGGATTAGATGTAGGTTGGAGATGGATGTTAGGTTATGGTACGATTCCAGGTATTTTATTTATGATACTATTGTTCTTCATTCCTGAGAGTCCACGTTATTTAATCCAAGTAGGTAAAGAAAAAGAAGCGTATGAAATATTAAAACGTATAAATGGAGAAGAAATTGCAAAGAAAGAAGCAAAAGAAATAAGAGAATCGATTAAAATAGAACAAAGTGGTTCTGTGAAAGAATTAGTGAAACCTGGGTTAAGAATGGCAATGGGTGTAGGTATTTTCTTAGCATTATTTAACCAAGTAATTGGGATGAATGCAGTGAATTACTATGGACCAGATATATTCCGTAGTGTAGGATTTGAGAATAATACGGAGTTTTTAGCGACAAGTATTATCGGTAGTGTGCAAGTTGTCTTTACAATTGTAGCAATTCTATTGATTGACAAACTTGGTCGTAAGAAGTTAATGGCTATTGGCTCAAGCTTTATGGCAATATTTATGATTTTAATAGGAAGTGTGTTCTATTTTGAACCAGCAAATGCAGGGATATTGTTAATCATTGCTATTGCAGGCTTTACAGCAGCATTTTGTGTATCAATGGGACCAATTCCTTGGATTATGATTCCAGAAATATTCCCGAATCATTTACGTGCAAAAGCTGTAGGTATTGCTACAATCTTCTTATGGGGAGCTAACTGGGCAATTGGGCAATTTACTCCAGTATTAATCAATAATATGGGAAGTGCCTTTACTTTCTGGATGTTTGCGGTAATTAATGTGATCTGTTTTGTATTCGTTATGACAATTGTGCCAGAAACAAAGAATAAGTCACTTGAAGAAATTGGTCAGATTTGGAATACAAAAGAATTAGCAAAAACTAAAAAAGCATATGAAAAAACAGTTCAACAAAATAGTTAATTAATATATGAAGAAAAAGAATGAGGTACCTATGTCTAATTTGAAAATTAGACTGGGTATCTCATTTTTTAATTAATTTTGAGACTATTTTAATATGTACCTGTGTTTGAATAAGAGAAATTACATTTGACAAATTACCCTTATAGGTATTTTGGGGGTTTTATGGACATTTCATTTATAATAGCAATTTTTATGATTGGATTTATTGGTTCCTTTATTTCGGGAATGTTAGGGATAGGTGGTTCAATCATCAAGTATCCCATGCTTTTATATACCTCCATTATTAGGCTTTACCGCATTTACGGCACATGAGGTATCTGGTATTAGTGCAGGTATTGTAGGAGCAGCAGGGGCATTTTTACTTGTGCCAATCATGCTTGTTATATTAAAAATTCCTACGAGAATGACAATAGCATCATCTTTAGCCATTACATTTATTTCTTCTATTGGGGCAACAATAGGAAAGGTGTCCACAGGTCAAGTAGAATATCTCCCCGCGGTTGTGATGATTATAGCGAGTTTAATCGCGTCCCCATTAGGTGCAATTGTAGGAAAGAAAGTAAATACAAAGGTATTGCAAGTAATCTTAGCCATTTTAATTCTTGCGACAGCAATTAAGATTTGGGCAGATATTCTTTAATTGTTTGAGCATATGAATTAGGTGGAATGTAGGGAATAAGAACAGTTTGAATAAAGAAAGGAGAAAATCCATGTTTCATTATACTGTTTCATCAAATAAATCGATTGAAGAAACAATTATGTCATTAGAAATAAATTTAAAAAGTGAGAATTTTGGTGTGTTATGGCAATTTGATATAAAAGATAAGCTTCAAGAAAAAGGACTGTCATATAATACAGACTACATTGTGTTAGAAGTTTGTAACCCAGTAGAGGCGGAAAAAGTACTAACAGAAAATAAATTAGCTGGTTACTTCTTACCGTGTAAAATAGTTGTTTATAAAGAAGAGGAAGAAACGAAAATTGGGATGCCAAGACCATCTGAATTAATTCGAATGGTAGAAGACCCTGAACTGAAAGAAATTGCATTTGACATTGAACATCGCTTAATTGAATGTATTGATAAGAGTAAGTGAGATTTTTTGTACTATGTTAATTCGAGTGGAAAATAGAAGAGAAGCCAAACATCGAAGCATGATTACTTTATTGTAATCATGCTTCGATGTTTTTTATGCAAATGGCTATTAGGATAAAAAAACTAAAATACCTAATTTTTAGCTAAACAATATAATATTAGGGAACTTTTTGGTAGTTGAATCGTATGTATGAATAGAAGAGGTAGAAGGGAGGTTGATGAATTGGAGCGGTAGATTTGTATTGGAGCTTATTATGGGGTAGTTTAGCAATTGCTCTTATCTCTATCCTATTTCAAGGTGTGTTAGGTGGTCTATTGGAGAGTGTTTTTGATATCTTTGGTGATTTTTTTAATCCGGTTCTTTTGTTTGGAACACTATCTGTCGTTGGAGGATCTGGTGTCTTATTAACAAAGTATACAGCTATTACTGAATTTTATGTTCTCGCAGTAAGTATTCTTATTGGTCTATGTGCCTATTTTGTTATTTATTATTTTCTAGTCATCCCAATGTCAAATGCAGAATCTTCTACTTCACTTTCTATGAAAGATTTAGAAGGGAAAATAGGAGAAGTGATTACGACAATACCTAATGTTGGTATGGGCGAAGTTTACATTTCGACAAATAATGGTAGTTACAGTGAAGTGGCGGCTAGTTTTGATGCTGCTGAAATAAAGCAAGGCAAGAGAATTGTTGTTGTAGAAGTGAAAGAAGGGATTTTACTAGTTAGTGAAATGGAATAAAAAAGAGGAGGATGCATAGTGGACTTTATTATAATTATTGGTGCGGTGTTAGGTATTATTATTGCTTTTTCTATTTTGTTCGCAGTTCGATATAAGACAGTTGGTGCAGACGATGCCATGATTGTAACAGGTAGTTTTCTTGGAAACAAAAATGTACATAGAACGGATGATGGAGGTGGAATTAAGATAGTCCGTGGTGGTGGAGCATTTATCTTACCGATATTTCAACGTGCAGAAAATCTTAGTTTGCGTTCACATAGTTTAGATATCTCCACACCTAATGTATATACAGAAAATGGTGTGCCGGTGATGGCAGATGGTACAGCAATTATTAAAGTGCAGAGTACGACAGAAGGTATTGCTACTGCTGGGGAACAATTTCTAGGAAAAGATAATTCAGAATTACGTAAAGAAGCACAAGAAGTATTAGAAGGTCATTTACGAGCAATATTAGGTACAATGACTGTTGAAGAAATATATAAGAATCGTGAACGTTTTGCTCAAGAGGTACAGACGCAAGCTGCTGTAGATTTAAAGAAAATGGGTCTACAAATTGTTTCTTTTACAATCAAAGATGTCCAAGATGATAATGGTTACCTAGAAGCATTAGGAAAACCAAGAATTGCGGAAGTAAAAAGAGATGCACAAATAGCAGAGGCAAATGCAATGCGAGATGCAAGAATAAAGAAAGCAGAAGCAGAACAAGAAAGTAAACGTGCGGAATTATTAAGTGAAACACAAATTGCAGAATCGACGAAGGAAAAAGAGTTAAAGATTGCTGCATACAAAAGAGATCAAGATACAGCTAAAGCAGAAGCAGATATGGCATATAAATTACAATCAGCAAAAGCAGAACAAAAAGTAAAAGAAGAAGAAATGCAGATTCAATTAGTAGAGAAAAATAAACAGATTGAGATTGATGAGAAAGAAGTACTTCGTAAACAACGTCAGTATGAAGCGGAAATATCGAAAAAAGCAGAGGCAGAACGTTATGCTACAGAGCAAAAGGCAGAAGCTGATAAAGTAACCCGTGTCAAACAAGCAGAAGCGGAAGCCGCACAAATTCGATTAGATGGGGAAGCAGAAGCAGATGCAATTCGACAAAAAGGTTTAGCAGAAGCGGAAGCAAAAGAAAAATTAGCTGAAGCAATGGAGAAGTATGGAGAGGCAGCAATTTTGGAAATGGTTATTAAAATGTTACCAGAATTTGCGGCGAAGATTGCCGAACCAGTTAGTAAGATAGATAAAGTAACTGTTGTAGATAATGGCAATGGCCAAGGTGATGGAGCGACAAGAATGAGTAGCTATGTAACGAAATTAATGAGTCAATTGCCTGAAACGTTAAAAGATGTATCAGGTGTTGATTTAAAAGGAATGTTAGATAATATTGCAGTGAAAAATGCAGCGACAACAGATATCAAGAAAAGAGAATATAGTGAAATAGAAGAATAATAATACACGCATAGTGATGGGGAGAGCCAATTGCTATGCGTTTCTTTAGATGTAGAGTTGTGATAAAATAAACCCTCACTATTTTTTTACATCAAGGAGAGCTACATGACAGGGAAAACACATGTAATGGCAGGTATTGCTTCTACAACTACGGTAGTACAGTTTACAGAATATGATCCTCTATTACTTATTACAGCAGGTGTAGTAGGAGCATTACTTCCAGATATTTGCCATAGTGGCAGTAAAATAGGGAGACGCTTTCGAATAGTCTCCAAAATAATTAATCGAGTATTTGGACATCGAACGTTTACACATAGTATCTTGTTTTTATTTCTTATTTGTATAATTTTAGGAAAATTGACTTCGGATAAGTCCATTATAGTAGGTGTTGCAATTGGGATGATTAGTCATTACATATTAGACGCAGCTACAAAAAAAGGGATTCAATTATTATATCCAATTAAATGGAATATTCGATTTCCAATCACAACAAGAACAGGTAGTAGTACAGAAAAAATCATTTTTATTCTTTTAACATTGATAGTACTTTACTTTGGAAAGGATATAGTATTAGAAAGTATCCTTTAATGGAGAAAAAATCATTTTAATGAAACTATTTGAAGACATCCTCGTAAACTATAGAGTACGAAAAATAAACGATACATCTTATAGTAATTGCTATTGATGATAAGGAGGATATGCATGTTTAAGAAGTTATTAGCAAGTGCAGGAATTGGAAGTGCGGAAGTTGATACACAGTTACTACATGATCATGTATCCCCAGGAGAAATGTTAGAGGGGAAAGTAGTCATTAAAGGTGGACGAATTGAGCAACAAGTAGAACGTATAAACCTCTTTGTCATGACAGAAGCACTACGCGAAAAGGACGATAAGAAATATTATGATAAAGTGGTTTTGCATAGATTTGCCTTAAATGAATCATTTGAGATTGGAGCAGAGGAAGATAAAGTGATTGATTTTGAATTTCGATTGCCAATCCATACACCACCAACGATTAACAGAACAAGGGTGTGGGTACAAACGGGATTAGATATTCCACAAGCAATCGATCCAAATGACAGGGACTATTTACAAGTTTCCCCACACCCTTATATGGACACAGTATTACAAGCAATTACATCAGATTTAGGCTTTGAACTTAGAAAAGTAGAAATGGAACATTCAAAAAGACATGGATATGTACAAGAGTTTGAATTTAAACCAATTAGAGAGTTCCGTGGAGACTTAGATGAATTAGAAGTGGTATTCTTTGTGAAAGAAGATAGAGTAGAGCTTGTAATCCAAATAGATCGAAAAGTAAAAGGGATTGGAAGCTTATTTGCTGAGGCATTAGATATGGATGAAAGTTTTGTTCGTATCACATTAACAGATAACGAATTAAAGAATGGAAGTACGGGTGTAGCAGACATATTGCGAAATGTTATTCAACAACATACGTAAAAATATGAATCCGATTATCATTGGCTCTTAGGCTAATGATAATCGGATCATTTATTGGATTTGTGCAGATTCTTCATATATATGGTATAACTAATGTGAATATAAAGATAAGAAGGGACATGTATTATGAGAAAAAAGTTAGTACTTTTTATTATGTTTTTCATTACGCTTTTGTTAACGGCATGCGGACAAAGTGGACAATCACAGGTTGAAGGTGATTCTTATGAACAAGTGGATATACCTGAAAAGGATTATCCTGTTGCAACAATTGAAATGGAAAGTGGCGAACAAATTATTGTAGAACTGTACCCAGAAATTGCACCTAAAACAGTAGAAAATTTTATCAAATTAGCAAATGCTGAATTTTATCATGGATTGACATTTCATCGTGTCATTCCTGATTTTATGATCCAAGGTGGAGACCCGAATGGAGATGGTTCTGGTGGACCAGGATATTCCATTGAAGGTGAGTTTGATAGTAATGGAATAGAGAATCCTTTGAAACATAAAGAAGGTGTCATCTCGATGGCGCGAAGTAAAGACCCTGATTCTGCAGGTTCTCAGTTTTTTATTATGGTTGGAGATTCGCCTCATCTAGATGGAGAGTATGCTGCATTTGGACAAGTAATTAGTGGATTAGATGTGGCTAAAGAAATTTCTGAGGTG
>JAJUGF010000038.1 GCA_029268495.1 Gracilibacillus sp. | reverse complement strand
TCTTGATTTAAAGAATTCCATCAAACGAGGAAATAAATAGAAAGGAGAAAGCAGACATGCAAAACAATGGTTTTTTAAGGGGAAGAGAAATTGCTGCAATGGTGTTAATCATTGTAGGGATTAAATTATCTGACTCGACACTTGCATTACTTGCACAAAAAGCACAAAATGGCTTTTGGCTCATTCCTATCATAGGTTTTGTATGTATTTTTCCTAGCTTTCTTATCCTTTTATATTTATTAAAGAAATATAAAGATAAAAATTTAATTGAAATGTTTGAACAACTATTAGGTAAGTGGGGCGGAAAAATACTGGGAATTATTTTATTTCTCTTCGCCTTATTCACAACAACTGTACAAAGTAGAAATTACGTGGAACAAATAAAGTTGTTGTATTTTCCTGAGTCTCCTACCATAGCTATTTTCTTTATATTTTTTACTGTGGCTTTCTTCGGTGCAAAAAGGGGCATAGAAGTAATTGGGTACACCACTTGGATTGGTTTACTCTTTGTTAAATTATCGGCGTTCCTTATCGTTATATTAGTTTTTGGTGATGTAGTATTTGAAAGAATTTATCCAATTTTTGGAGCAGATTTCTCCATTGTTTTAAAAGAAGGATTTTTAAAATCATCTATGTTTGGTGAACTCATCTTCTTTCTTATTGCTTATTTAGCGGCACAAGATACGAAGATGTTTCGAAAAGGAAGTATCATTGCAGCATGTATTGCAATACTTGAGATAACACTTTATTGCATAATCTATGTAACGGTTTTTGATTATAACTCTGTATCTAAGATTGCCTTTTTGTTTCATGATATCACTCAATTTATCAATATGGGACAATACTTTACTAATATTGAAACAATCTTTATGGTATTTTGGTTATTCGCAGCTTTTTTGAAGTTTATCATTTTAGGATACATTATTGTATGGATATACGGTGCTGTTTTTCATATTCGTAATTTTGAGCCATTGTTATTACCTTTTTATTTTATTATTGGCTCATATGGTTTGTTGCCATTTAGTTCTGCTAGAAATGAATTAGTTTTTCATGATCAATTATTGAATACAATGTCGCCTTTTTTAATTATTTTCCCATACATATTATTGCTCGTTGCATTCATGAAGGGAGACTTAAAAAAGTGAAAAGATTATTTTTGTATACTTCCTTACTCATTATATTAACCGCTTGTAATGACAGAATTGAACTAGAGCAACAATCGTATGTCGTTGCTATGGGTGTCGATGCAACAGATCAAAAGGGTGTCTATGCGTTTACATACCAAATTGCAAACCCAGAGGTTGGATCTGCCGCAGTACAAGGAAGTGCTGATGAACCTCCATCAGAAATAGTGACAGTAAATGGGGCAGATTTCTTAAGTGCAACATATACTGCAAATTCATTTGTTGCAAAGAAAATAACGTTAGATCATACAAAGATTATAGTTATATCTGAGGAATTAGCAAGGTCTGATGACTTTATTCGAATCATCCAATCAGCATCTAGAACACCTCAAATTAGAAGAAAAGCACAACTTATTGTCTCAAAAGAAAAAGCATCAGACTTTATCAATCATAATCAACCAATTACAGAACAGCGGCCACATAAGTACTATCAATTTATGTTAACAAGGGCATCACAAACAGGAATTATACCTGAATCAACTTTACATCGTTTCTTTCAAATCACGGAAGGTGATGCAGATTTATTTTTGGCAATCTACGCGACAAATGAAATGTCCGAAGATAAAACAAATAAAAAAGGATTTGAAGACAACTATATCGCAGGGGAAATTCCTCAAATTGGTGGCTCTCCTACACAGTTCATGGGGTCTGCTGTCTTTAAAGAAGGGAAAATGATTGATACACTTGATGGGGAAGATACTAGAGTTGCATATATGTTAGATCCTACACTTGAAATGGATGATTATTTAGCGACAATACCAGATCCACTTATGCCAGAATACCGCATCACCTATGATTATGCCCAACCAAAAGATCCTAATATAAATATTACTTATCATAAAAGTAAACCAACTACGATACAAGTAGATGTTCACTTTCATGCAGAAGTAATTGCCGTTCCAAGCCTCGTCAATTACACACAAAATAAAGAAAAACAAAAGAAATTAGCTGATGCTATTATTCAACGATTACAAGAAAAAACAGATAAATTGATTGAAAAATCTCAAAAAGAATATCAATCAGATCCATTCTATTGGTCACTGTATGTACGCAAAAATTTTCTTACTGTACCAGAATATGAACAAGCAGACTGGCATAAAAACTTGTATCCAAATGCTGATATTACAGTTACCTATCATTTAGATAAATTAGAATTTGGAAAAATGATTGATGATTCCAATCTAGATGAGGTGAGAGATTAATGGGAGACGTAATCTTAATTATACTTACATTATTTATCCTATTTAGAATAGTGGTTCATTGTAGACGAACGATAAAAGATGGGAACAAATTAGGGGGATTTGCATATGGATTACTTATTCCTGTCGTATTGTTCACAGCATATATTTTGTTTTTTAATCGCTAATTAAAGGCCCTAGCAGGAATTGAACCTGCGACGCATTGTTTAGGAAACAAACGCTCTATCCACTGAGCTATAGGGCCATGTTATTTTCTCTAATTAGTATAATAATAGGAAAATGGAAAGGCAAGCAACTCGCTTCCTTTCCTTTATTTCTGTTGATGCGTTCCAGTCACTACGTTTCTTACCGGGCGCTTTCGCTTTTGGCTCATCCAGCTCAATCGCCCAGAAACTAGGTGACTTCACGAATCAACTATCAATAAGTCATCATCGGTTCGCTAGCTCACCGTGATTCCTTTATTTCTGTTGATGCGTTCCAGTCACTACGTTTCTTACCGGGCGCTTTCGCTTTTGGTGTTACCTTTCTATTGTCTTTCTTAATTGGTTGGATTTTTCTGTTGCTTTTTCTAAACAGGAGATTACTGCTTGTTGGAATTGGTATGCTTCTAATTCTTTCAAGCCTGCCTCTGTTGTACCACCTTTGCTTGTGATTTTTTCACGGAGTGCTTTTGGTGAATCTGGGCTTTGTGCTAACATTTCTGTGACACCTTTTAATGTTTGGACAAGTAATGCTTTGGATGTTTCTTGATCTAACCCTTTCTCTACTACGAATTGTTCCATTGCTTCTACCATATAGTAATAAAATGCTGGACCGCTACCCGCTAGTGCAGTATATGCATCCATCTCTTCTTCTTTAATTATTGCCGTTGTCCCTACTGCTTGCATCAATTGCTCTACAAGTTGTAATTGTTCTTTCGTTGTATGCGCTCCACCAGCAATGGTTGTAGCAGATTGTCCAATCATTGCAGATGTATTTGGCATCACACGGATAACCGAATTCGAAGTTTCAAGAGCATTCTCTATAAAAGATGTAGAAATTCCTGCTAATAAAGAAATAATAATTTGGTCTTGATGAAGCATCTCTTTTATCTCATCTGTTGCCTTTTTGATATCTTTTGGTTTCATTGCAAGAACAATCAGATCACTTTGACGAATTGCGTCATGTTTATTTTGCGTTGTATGTATCTGATACTTTTGCTCCAATTCCATTAATCGCTCTTTATTGGAATGATTCGTTGCAATGATTTGCTCTCTTGGAACAATTTTATTTACACACATTCCAGAAATAATTGCCTCTGCCATGGAGCCAGCACCTAAAAATGTTATCGTCTGTTTCAGCATATCCTTCATCCTTTACGATAGAATTCTTTCTTTACTTATTAGTATAAAGGATTTAGAAATAAAAAAAAATTGTTATACGATATGTATAGCAATTCCTCGTGTATACTGTAGGCAAAAAACAGTATCATATCTATTCAGTTCATTTTTAAAATATAATGGCGGAGGAGGAGGGATTCGAACCCCCGCGAGCCGTGAAGCCCCTGTCGGTTTTCAAGACCGATCCCTTCAGCCGAACTTGGGTACTCCTCCGTATCTAACGACAGGTTATAATATATCAAAAAGAAGAGATATTGTCAAGAAGAAGAGGATAAGCTTTAATCACTTATCCTCTACATTACTTATCCTATAACCGTTTTCCCACCCATATATGGTACTAATACATCTGGTACTTTTACTGTACCGTCTTCTTGTTGGTAATTTTCAAGAATCGCTGCAACTGTTCGACCTATTGCTAGACCAGAACCATTTAATGTATGCACAAATTCAGGTTTTCCCTTTTCCTCACGGCGGAACTTAATCCCTGCACGACGAGCTTGGAAATCTTCGAAATTAGAACAAGAAGAGATTTCACGATAGGTTTCGTTACTTGGCATCCATACCTCAATGTCATATTTCTTAGCAGCCGTAAAGCCTAAATCTGCTGTACACATACTTAAAACACGATATGGCAATTGTAATAATTGAAGAACTTTTTCTGCATGTCCTGTTAATTCTTCTAATACTTGATAAGATTCTTCTGGTTTTACAAATTGTACTAGCTCTACTTTGTTAAATTGGTGTTGACGAATAAGTCCTCTTGTATCACGGCCAGCTGAACCTGCTTCAGAACGGAAACATGCACTGAATGCAGTGAACTTCTGTGGAAGGTCTTCCCCTTTTAAAATATCATCACGATAATAATTAGTAACAGGAACCTCTGCAGTTGGAACTAAGAAATAATCCCATTCCTCTAATTTGAACGCATCTTCTTCAAACTTCGGTAATTGGCCTGTTCCTGTCATACTTTGGCGGTTTACCATATATGGTGGTAACATTTCTGTATAACCATGCTCATCTGCATGCAAATCCATCATAAAATTCATCAATGCTCTTTCTAATCTTGCGCCTAATCCTTTATAAAAAACAAATCGACTACCTGTCACTTTTGCTGCCTTCTCAAAATCAAGAATTCCAAGCTCTGTAGCAATATCCCAATGCGCTTTATATGCAAATGGAAAGTCAGGTAGTTCTCCCCATTTTCTTACTTCTACATTATCATCCTCTGTTTCGCCAATAGGTGTAGATTCATGAGGGATATTTGGAATAGATAACATTAATACTTCTAACTCTTCTTCCACTTGTTTCAGCTCTTGATCCATTGCCTTAATTTGTTCGCCGACTGTTTTCATTTCTGCTATTAAATCTCCGGCATCTTTCTTTTCTTTCTTTAATAAAGATATTTCCTTTGATACATCATTACGCTTTGCTTTTAACTGCTCTGCTTCTGCAATTAATTCTCTTCTACGTGTATCCAAATTGATAAAGTTATCTAAATCTGTTAAATCCTCTCCACGATGTTGTAACTTACTTTTTACCTCTGCTAAATTATTACGCAATACTTTCATATCTAACATATCGATTACCTCCTATAATTTATTATGAACTTAAATAGCATAGAAAAAACTCCCGCCCCTACTAATAAAAATAGGGACGAGAGTTATTCCCGCGATACCACCCTGATTGAAGACAAACGCCTTCCAGCTTGATTAGAAAATAACGGCTCTTATAACCGGATAGATGTACTGTATTTCCATCTATCACTCAAGGATGGATTCACCATGGTCTTTTATCAGTTCACACCAGCCACTGACTCTCTACAAAAAGAAACATGGTTACTAGTTCCCTTCATCGCTTTCTATTTATCCTTCATTCATCACTACATGTTGATTTGCTTCTTCAATCATTTTAATAAAATAGCCTGTTAGACGATGATCGTCTGTTAGCTCTGGATGAAAGGCACTGCATAAATAATGACCTTGTTGTGCTGCGACAATTTTGTCCTTATATGTTGCAATGACTTCAACATTTGGTCCGACTTCTACAATATATGGTGCACGAATAAAAACTGCTTCAAAGTCATCTGCTACACCTTTAATCGGAATCTCCACTTCAAATGAGTCTTTTTGGCGCCCAAATGCATTTCGTTCTACCTTCATATCTATTAAACCAAGATGTGCTTGTTCTTGTCCAACAATTTCACTTGCTAACAATATGAGTCCAGCACATGTACCGAAAATTGGTTTTCCGCTATTACCAAATTGTTTCAATGGCTCTAGAAAGTCATATTTATCAATTAAGCGTCTCATTGTTGTACTCTCACCACCAGGCAAGATTAATCCATCAATGTCATCCAATTGTTCTTTATGCTTAATAATGACACCTTCTGCACCAGAAGCTTCAATCGAACGAATATGTTCTCGAACAGCACCTTGTAATCCTAATACACCTACTCTAACCATTTGCCATTACTCCTTTTGCTCTTACCAACCGCGGTCTTGCATACGTTGTTCTGGAGCAATTGTACTAATTTCTAAACCTTTCATTGCTGTACCAATTCCTTTAGATACTTTTGCAATTAATTCATAATCTTCGTAATGTGTTGTAGCTTCTACAATCGCTCTTGCAAATTTAGCAGGATTATCTGATTTGAAAATACCTGATCCAACAAAGACACCATCTGCTCCTAATTGCATCATTAGTGCAGCATCAGCTGGTGTTGCAATACCACCTGCAGCGAAGTTAACTACTGGTAAGCGTCCGTTTTCTCTAATATCTAATAATACTTCATATGGCGCACCTAGTTCTTTTGCATATGTCATCACTTCGTCTACAGACATATTCACTAATGTACGTACTTGAGCATTTACTTCACGCATATGACGAACTGCTTCTACGATATTTCCTGTTCCTGGTTCACCTTTCGTACGAAGCATTGCTGTACCTTCACCGATACGGCGAGCAGCTTCTCCTAAGTTACGGCAACCACATACGAATGGCACTGTGTAATCTCTTTTGTTTAAGTGGAAAACTTCATCAGCTGGAGTCAATACTTCACTCTCATCAATGTAATCTACACCCATTGCTTCAAGTACACGTGCTTCAACAATGTGCCCAATACGAGCTTTTGCCATTACAGGGATAGACACTGCATTCATAACTTCTTCTACGATTGTTGGATCTGCCATACGAGCAACTCCACCTGCTGCACGGATATCTGATGGTACACGTTCCAATGCCATTACAGCAACCGCACCAGCTTCTTCAGCTATTTTTGCTTGTTCCGCATTGACAACGTCCATAATCACGCCGCCTTTTTGCATTTCTGCCATACCTCTTTTTACTCTATCTGTACCTACTTTTGACATTCTCGTTTCCTCCTAAAATATATGAATTCACACATTACTCTAACGTTATCTTAATATACTTATACATTATATAACAAAAATTCAACAAATGCCAAGTGCTTATATTGGAATTGGATGATAAATTACTTATTTGTTTTAACCAGCTATATTAAAATAGTCCTGTTACAAAGTCACCTATGGAAGAAAATACGTTTCCGAAGAAATCGCCAATTGCACGCATAGATAAAACGAACCAATTTGCTTTCTCTACAGATGTGCTTGCAACTAAGTCTACCGTTTGCTGTGATCCAATACCATTTAAATACGTATTCGGTCCTTCACCACTATAGTTTAATACAACTTCACCAATTTTCTCACCCTTTTTTATTGGTGCTGTGAGTTTCCCATCTTTATTTAGTACTTTCTCATCTAGCTTATATTCTACTGTATATAAGTCTTCTTCGCCTGTTTTAATCATTGCTGTTAAAGCATCACTTGCTTCCACTTCAACTGTTTCTTCTTTTCCTTTAGCCACTTCTAATGTAGATTGGTCTTTAATTTGGTGCCCTGCTTTAAATAGCTCTACTTGGCTAAACTGGCTAAAACCATATTCCATTAATTTCTTCGTTTCAATAAAACGTTGCTCTTTACTATTTGTCTTCATGACAACTGTAATCACACGTCTGTCTCCTTGCATCGCAGTACCTGTAAAGCAATAACCCGCTTCTGTCGTAAAGCCTGTTTTGAGCCCATCCACACCTTCATAACCGAATTGTGCAAAGTTATTGTCTTCCCATGGTAACATCCAGTTTAAATTCTCTAATGGTTGGTCATCTAGTTGTGAGCGCATTTTGCTAGAGAAATCTAATACTTCAGGATAATCATTAATTAAGTGATATGCCAATAATGCAGCAGATCTTGCAGATAATAAGTTATCATCTGTAGGTTGTGTTCCTTCAGGGTAGTTCTCTCCTAAATCTTCATTAGATAATCCCGAAGCATTGACAAATTTGTACTCAGGTAGTCCCATTTCTTCTGCTTTTGCATTCATCATTTTGACAAATTCGCCTTCAGAACCTGCGATTAATTCTGCTAATGCAATAGTTGTCGCATTATCTGAAATAATCGCCATTCCTTCATACAATTGACGTACAGTATATGCTTTATCTTGAATCAAACCGATACCAGAGAAGGTAGGGTTTGCTGAAATACTATAAGGATAATCGCTTATCTGTGTTGTCGTGTCCCAACTAATATCGCCATTATTAATTGCTTCTAATACGAGGTACTCTGTCATCATTTTTGTCATACTAGCAGGAGGTAATGCTACATCTGCTTGTTTCTCAAATAAGATTTTACCTGTTTTTGCATCTACTACAATAGCAGATTCAGCACTTACATCAAAATTACTGTTCGCTTTTACTACATTTGGCTGCATAGTGAATGATGCAAGGAATAAAACCGTTATCATCATTACAACTGTTAATTTACTTACAATATGTTTCAAAACTTTAACCTCCAAGATTTTTTTACACGAAAATATTCTATCATATCTCATGCAAATAAAAAATAACTCAATATAACTATTCGTATTTCATCATTTTTATATACAAGTAGAATACATTGTGTAAGTGAGAAAAAACTTGGATTTCTCCAAGTTTTTCTAACAAGATAAGACAATATAGAGTTGGATGCTACATTATTTGGTTCAAATTAAGCATGAATCACTAAAACGTCTCTGAACTAGATAACTTATGAAACGGAATAATTTGGTGATTCCTTTGTTATTTGTACATCATGTGGATGGCTTTCTCTAAGACCTGCACCTGTCATGCGAATGAATCGTGCATCATTACGTAATGCTTCGATATCCTTCGTACCACAGTAACCCATTCCTGAACGTAATCCACCAAGTAATTGATGAATCGTATCAGCAAGTGGTCCTTTGTATGCGACACGTCCTTCAATTCCTTCTGGCACTAATTTCTTTGTTTCATCAGAATCTTGGAAATAACGGTCTTTTGATCCTGATTTCATTGATGTAATAGATCCCATACCACGATACACTTTATAGCGACGGCCTTGGTATATTTCCGTTTCACCAGGGCTTTCTGTCACACCTGCAAATAGACTACCTAACATCACTGCATGTGCGCCTGCTGCGATGGCTTTTGTAATATCACCAGAATATTTAATTCCACCATCTGCAATAACAGGAATGTTATATTTAGCTGCTTCTGTTGCACAATCATTTACCGCAGTAATTTGAGGCACACCTACACCTGCAACAACTCGAGTTGTACAAATAGAACCAGGTCCAATTCCAACTTTAATAATATTCGCACCTGCTTCAATCAATGCTTTCGTTGCTTCTTTCGTTGCAACATTCCCTGCAATAATATCTAGTTCTGGATAGGTTGCACGGACTTTCTTCACTTGTTCAAGTACACCTTGGGAATGTCCGTGCGCTGTATCAATGACAATGACATCCACACCTGCTTCGACAAGTTTTTCAATACGTAACATGGAGTCTCCTGTTACACCAACCGCAGCTCCAACAAGTAATCTACCTTGCTTGTCCTTCGCTGAGTTAGGGAATTCAATGACTTTTTCAATATCTTTAATTGTGATTAAGCCTTTTAATACATTATTGTTATCTACTAATGGTAATTTCTCGATTTTGTGTTGTTGCAAAATCTTACTTGCTTCATCAAGTGTAGTTCCAACTGGAGCTGTCACTAGATTCTCACTTGTCATTACATCTTTAATTTTAGTAGAGTAGTCTTCAATAAAACGTAAATCACGATTTGTCAAAATACCTACAAGCACTTGCTCTTCTTCATTGTTTACAATAGGGACACCTGAAATACGGAATTTACCCATTAAATGCTCTGCATCGAATACTTGATGCTCCGGTAATAGGAAGAAAGGATTTGTGATAACACCACTTTCGGAACGTTTTACGCGGTCAACTTGCTCTGCTTGTTCCTCAATGGACATATTTTTGTGAATGACACCTATACCACCTTGGCGGGCCATAGAAATAGCCATTTTTGCTTCTGTTACTGTGTCCATCCCAGCACTTATAAAGGGAATATTTAATGTAATATTCTCTGATAATTTTGTTGCAACAGACACGTCCCTTGGTAATACGTTAGACTCAGCAGGAACTAATAATACATCATCAAATGTTAAACCTTCTTTTACAAATTTGTCTTCTCTCACAAATAGTCCTCCTTTATAAAATATATTAGATATAGTTGGAATGCTTTTCATCTTTAGTGAGGTATTTTATTATTTGAAACACTTTTGATTGCTTCTATTTTTACCATGACATAATTGTCCATTATTTAGATGCACAATGACACCATGATACAAGAGCAAACAGGGGTTGTATACATAACTATTGTTATTTACAATACGATATGTTTACGTGATTTTCAACCTTTTTTTCTTATAAAAATAACGCTTGAAATATGGATGATACTAAAATCAATAATGAAAGAGGTTACATATACTAGATAATTTTTCTAGAATATAGAAAAGAGTTCCCCTAATGATGCACACTTATTCACTAAAAGGGAAACTCTACCATTTCGTTATTCTATTTTTTACTTTCAATAATATTTTCAATGAACAATGTTGGTTTGTCTTTTAATGCAATAATCTCATCTGTTTCGATTATGCGAATGATTGGGCGAATCGGTGTCTCTGTTTTGGCATAAACAATCACAGCTTCTTGTCCATTCGACAGCAATACTTTTGTTCCTATTGCATAATTTAATAGTGTTTGAGCAAATGTTTGTAAATAGACATAATCAAATTTTGTATATGCTAATATTAACATTTGTTCGATTACTTTAAACGGGGATTGCTTTTCGCGATAATACCGTTCAGATGTCATCGCATGATATGTATCGCTAATTGCGATAATTTTGGCGAATGGGTGGATTTTGTCCTCTTTGACACCTAATGGATAGCCACTTCCATCTAAACGCTCATGATGCTGCAAAATGCTTAATTTCACTTCTTTTGTTAAACCTGATGTATGTTCTACCATACGATACGAATAAGTAGGATGCTTCTTTATCTCATCATATTCTCTTATTGATAGACTATTTTCCTTTTGCATAATAGATTGGTCTAATTTAGACATTCCACTATCAGCTAATAACCCCGCTAATCCAATTTGAATCCATTCTTTTGTATACCCTATTTTTTTTGCTAAATAGGCACTGATTAGGGAAACTGCTATACAGTGATGATAGAAATAGTCTTCTTTTGATGCATATTTATGTAACAAAAATAAATCTAATTGCATAGTATCCGTGCTTTTATAAATCGGTTCCATCAGTTTTCTAAGTTCAAAGATATTTACTTGTGCCCCACTCTGCCATTTCAAAAAAATCTTCTTAAATTCTGCCACAACATATGTATACATTGTCTCGAAATTCTCTGTCATTTCTTGACTAGTTAACGTTTCTTTATCTACTTTTTTGCCCATCTCTTTTGGTTGGAAAGGAGTGCCTGAAGCAAGATGTTCAGACACTTCAATCTTTTCAATACCAAAATGGAGTAAGACTTCGATGTGTTTCTCTTCGATAATCGTATGATTTGGCATAATTGGATGTGTGGATTTACCTTGAACAGGTTTTAATAATATACACCCTGGCACTAATTGATTTGGATGTACCTGCATAAGAGATCACACCCCTATTCGTTATTTTCTTCCTCGCCTTGTTCCTCTTGTTCTTCTTCAGGATCGATTTTTGCAACTGTTGCCACTTTTTCTTCATCTTGTAGACGAATTAATCGAACACCTTGTGTATTACGTCCTGTTGTAGAAATACCCTCTACTTCCATTCGAATCAATACACCGGAGATTGTCATAATCATAATATCTTCTTCTCCAGTTACCGTCTTCACAGCAATAACTCTACCTGTTTTTTCTGTTACGTTACATGTATAGATACCTTTTCCACCACGATTGGTGCGGCGGTATTCTCCTTCTACCGTACGTTTCCCGTATCCATTCTCTGTTACATTGAGAATATAGTCATTCTCATTAATAATCTCCATTGAAACAACTTCATCGCCTTCGCGTAAAGAGATACCCTTCACACCAGCTGCAGTTCTTCCCATAGATCGTATTTGTTCTTCTTCAAAACGAATCACATAGCCGTCTCTTGTTCCAATTAAGATGTCTTTTGTGCCATCTGTTAATCTTACTGAGATTAGCTCATCATCTTCTCTTAGATTTAATGCAATTAATCCACCTTTACGGATATTTGCAAATTGAGACAACGTAGTACGCTTGGATACACCATATTTCGTTGTGAAGAATAAGTACCAGTCTTCTTTAAATTCATTCACAGCAATAACAGCATTAATCCATTCTCCTTGCTCTACTTCTAACAAGTTAATAATCGGAATTCCTTTTGCTGTACGGTTGAATTCTGGAATCTCATACCCTTTTGATCGATATACTTTCCCTTTATTTGTAAAGAAAAGGATGGTGTCATGTGTGGAACAAGATACTAAATGTTCAACAAAGTCATCTTCGTTTGTACCCATACCTTGAATTCCTCTACCACCACGTCGTTGTGCGCGATAAGTAGATGCTGGTAATCGTTTAATATAGCCTTTATGTGTTAGAGAGATGACAATATTCTCTTCTGGAATTAAATCTTCATCTTCAATCATTTCTAATCCACCGCTAGCAATCTCTGTACGGCGTTCATCATTGTACTTTTCTTTTATTTCAATTAATTCTTCACGAATAATTTCTAAGATTTTTTCTTCATCTGCTAAGATTGCTCTTAATTCCTCAATAAGTGCCATAATCTGATTATACTCATCTTCAATCTTCTCACGTTCTAAACCTGTAAGTCGTTGCAAACGCATATCTAAAATAGCTTGTGCTTGCTTTTCAGATAATTTGAATTCATTCATTAATCCTTCGCGAGCAATCTCTGTTGTTTGGGATCCACGAATAAGTGCAATAATTGCATCAATATGGTCTAATGCGATACGTAACCCTTCTAAAATATGCGCACGTGCTTCTGCTTTATTTAAATCAAATTGTGTTCTTCTTGTAATAATTTCCTTTTGATGCTCTAAATAATACACTAAACATTGTTTTAAATTGAGGACTTTCGGTTGTCCATCAACCAATGCC
>JAJUGF010000037.1 GCA_029268495.1 Gracilibacillus sp. | reverse complement strand
TGATACTAAAAAAAGCTGATCATATTATGGATTAAAGCAATGTATTAGAGATTAGGATAATAGATTTCTTTAACCTTAAAAAATCCAAACGATTTGAAAGCTATTTACGAATCGTTTGGGTTTTATGCTTGTTAGATATTACTATCAGGTTACTTTGAGATTTTATATGTGGTGTGCAACTGCTGCAGGTTATCCTGTTCCTTTTCCGTGGGTTTTTCCTATCAACTATAACTTTGTCTTAAGTTTACACATCATTCTTATATTGCGTAACAATACATATGGTATGGTTCATGTTTTGGGTTAGAATACTATGTTTTGTTAGTATATTTGTTTATCTTAAAACAAATTATGTGCAACATTTGATTGAATTTTGTACAATACATATGGACTCATATATATAATCATAACAAAAGGAGCCTGTAATCGATGTATATCGAATCATTGAAGCTTGAAACGGATAATAAATTTATAAAAGATTATTACAACCAAATTCCTAAATTAATGGAGAATTTTGATTATAATCCATATGAAGAGAGTATATTTCATCAAAGGTTGACGGATTTAAAACATCGTACATTTCAAAGAGATGCATTAGTTACTGTATTAGAACAATTAAATGTACACTGGCAAGCTGACAAGGCCACACTGACACGCATTCAACAATTGAAAGAGAAAGAAAGTGTCGTCGTTATTGGAGGACAGCAAGCAGGATTGCTAACTGGGCCATTATATACCATACATAAAATTATTTCTATTATTCAATTAGCTAAAAAGCAAGAAAGAGAACTCCAAGTTCCTGTTATACCTGTTTTTTGGGTTGCTGGTGAAGATCATGATTATGATGAAATTAACCATGTTTATTTGCCTGAAGAAACCACATTTAAAAAAATAACTTGGTATGATCAAGTGAATGATAAACTCTCTGTGTCGCATAAAAAATTCGATAAAGAGATTGGAAGAGAATGGTTACGTGAAGTCTTCTTTCATTTAGAAGAATCTCCATTTACAAAAGGTCTTTATGAGAAGATGTTAC
This sequence comes from Gracilibacillus sp., assembly GCA_029268495.1. Classification (GTDB taxonomy): domain Bacteria; phylum Bacillota; class Bacilli; order Bacillales; family Amphibacillaceae; genus Gracilibacillus; species Gracilibacillus marinus. The sequence goes on along the minus strand of JAJUGF010000037.1, from coordinate 12,292 downwards.
GTATATTAGAGGATTCTACGTCTTATACCGATTTTTTTGCAATCTTTATTCAACATTTATTCCGAGGCACTGGATTAGTCTTGATTGATTCTGCAAATGAACAAGTTAGAAAGTTAGAGAGTGAATATTTTCAGCATATGATTAAAAATCAACATGTCATCGCACCTAACGTACAGCGACAGTTACAAAAGCTTCGATTACAAGGTTATCATATCAGTGTTGAAGTAAAAGAAGATGATGGACACTTGTTTATTAAACATAATAATGAACGAATACTGTTAAAAAGAAGTAAAGATATATGGGTTGGTAAAAATAACGAATGTAGCTATAGTGAAAGTGAATTACTTGATATAGCTCAAAATCAACCAGAGTTACTTAGTAATAATGTAGTGACAAGGCCGTTAATGCAAGAACTTTTATTCCCTACATTAGCTTTTTTAGGTGGTCCGAGCGAAGTTGGATATTGGTCCATTTTAAAACCGTTGTTTGAAACGTTCTCAATCAGTATGCCTCCAGTACTACCACGGGCATCGATTACAATAATCGAGAAAAAAATAAAAAAAGAGTTAACAGAAAGGTCTATGGAATTAAACGATGTGATACGAAATGGCGTGATGGATAAAAAAATTTCATGGCTTGAATCAAAAACAAACAAACCATTACCATTAATGGAGAAAAACATCAAAGAATTGATAGCAAAAGTCCATTCTCCACTGCGTAAAGAAGCAGAAGTGTTAGGTGTCGATATTTTAAATTATGCAAACAAAAATTTAACATATATTGAGAATTATGTAGAAGATATGGTTAGACGTTTGCAAAAAGAAATAGAATCAATACATGAAAAAGAATTACGGAGTTTTGATTTAGTTGAAATGCATTTACATCCTGATAATGGATTTCAAGAACGTGTTTGGAATATTATTTATTATTTAAATAAATTCGGAGAAGATAGTTTGCGTGTATTGTTAGATGCAGAAATGGAAATCAACGATCAGCATTATATTTTTCATATACAATAAGTTTGTGATAAATCAATACTTGTTAGTCCCTATCTATATTAGGTCCTAACAAGTATTGTTTTTTTGTGCTTTAAAATAGTGGTTATGTTAGTTAGCGCACTACGAGAATATCCAAATGAAACAAAAAATGATAATGATTTATATACAAGAATTGTGTTACAAAGCGTGCTTGTGCTTTTTTGGCGATAAAAAAATCAAAAACATTTAATTTTTAGTGGTGACTTGTGGGGAGATGTGGTAGGATAATGGTAGAGAGTGGGGTGACCAATATGTTCATGGGTGAATATAGGCATAATATTGATGAAAAAGGCCGTATAATTGTTCCGTCTAAATTTAGAGAAGATTTAGGTAAACAATTTGTTGTTACGCGTGGTCTTGATCAATGTTTATTTGCTTATCCATTGACTGAATGGCGCATATTGGAAGAAAAGTTAAAACAACTCCCCCTAACTAAAAAAGATGCCCGTGCATTTACACGATTCTTTTTTTCAGGCGCAATCGAATGTGAATTAGATAAACAGGGAAGAATAAATATACCACAGACACTTCGTCAGTATGCTCATATAGTGAAGGAATGTGCTGTTATTGGAGTATCTAATCGAGTAGAGTTATGGGCGGCAGATAAATGGGATGGTTTTGTGGAGGAATCAGAGGAGTCCTTTGCAGATTTAGCAGAAAATTTATTAGACTTTGACTTATAAAATGAAAATGGAATATTAAAAAAGGTATAACTAAGCGAGGTGGAAAGATGTTTTCACATTATACAGTGTTGAGAAACGAGACTGTTGACAATTTAGAAATAAATCCGAAAGGGACATATGTTGATTGTACATTAGGTGGTGGAGGCCATTCTGAATACATATTAGAACAATTGGATGTTGATGGTAGACTAATTGCTTTTGATCAAGATCAAGATGCACTAGATGCAGCGAAAGAAAGACTAGAAAAATACAGCGCTAATGTCATCTATGTGAAAAGCAACTTTAAATATTTGAAAGAAAAACTGACTGAATTAGAAATTGATGAGGTCGATGGTATACTGTTCGATCTTGGTGTATCCTCACCACAATTAGATCGAGCTGAGAGAGGTTTTAGTTATCAACATGATGCTCCACTAGACATGCGAATGGATAGAAGTAATTCTATAAGTGCATATGATGTGATTAATGAATGGAGTTACGAGCAGTTAGTAAGTATTTTTTTCAAATATGGAGAAGAGAAGTTTTCGAAGCAAATTGCAAGGAAAATTGAAGTGCAACGTCAAATAAAAAAAATTGAAACAACGTTTGAACTTGTGGAGATTATTAAGGAAGCAATACCTGCGCCGGCAAGGCGTAAAGGAGGCCATCCTGGAAAAAGAATATTCCAAGCAGTTCGAATTGCTGTGAATGATGAACTAAAAGTTTTTCATGATGCATTATACCAAGCAGCATCTGTTGTTAAAATCGGCGGCAGAATTTCAGTAATAACATTTCACTCTTTAGAAGACCGTATATGTAAACAAGCATTTAAAAAGTGGAGCACAACGCCACCACTTCCTAAAAATTTACCTGTTATTCCTGATGAGTTTCAACCACCTTTTCGTTTAATAACGAAAAAGCCAATTGTTGCAACAGAAGAGGAACTAGAAGTAAACAGAAGGTCTAGATCAGCAAAATTAAGAGTAATTGAAAAAGTGAAAGAATGGAATGCCAATTTCAATGAGGAGAAAGGTGGGAATAAATAATGAGTGCAAATCAAGCTAGAAATTTATACACAAATGAAGAGATGTATCAATCCCCACAAAAAAGAAATAAAGTTGTAAAAAAACAAGTAGTAAAACGGAATAGTTGGATTACACGTGGCGAGAAACTAATGTATTCTATTTTTGCAACAATGCTTATTGTTGTTTGTGCATATTTAGTTTATTTCAACTCAAGTCTTGATCAAATAAATAGAGAAACACAAAAATTAGATACACAAATTGCTCAACAAGAAACGAAAATCAAGAATTATACATATGAAAAGAAAGAATTAAGTCAACCAGAGAGAATTATTAACTTTGCAAAAGAACATGGATTAGAGCTTAAGAATTCTAAAGTAAAACAAGCTAGCGAAGTAATTAATTAAGGTGAATCAAATGAACCAAAAAAGTACAAATGTAATGTCTATCATTTGGATGACAATTTTTTCTATCATTTTTCTAATACTTGTTGGTCGATTTTTATTTATTCAAATTACTGGAGAAGTACAAGGTGTGGACTTGCAAAAATTAGCAGATGAAAAACGCACGAATCAGTACACAATCAATGCAGATAGAGGTACGATTTATGACCGGAATAATATTCCACTAGTACAAGACCATGTTGTCTATCGAATATATGCGATTTTAGATGAAAATCATACGACAAACCCTCTACAACCAAAACACGTTAAGAATATTGATGACGTAGCTACTAAGCTTGCACCTGTTTTAGAAGTAGAAGCAAGTGAAATAAAAGAAGTACTAAAGAATGGAAAAGAAACGGATAAATTTCAAGTGGAATTTGGTAAATATGGAAATGAATTAAGTCAACAAAAAAAAGATGAAATAGAAGCTTTAGATATACCTGGTATTTATTTTTCTGAGGAACCAATTCGTTTTTATCCAAATGGTATGTTCGCTTCACATACGTTAGGTTTAACAAAAAAGGAAAATGAAGAAATTATAGGAATTAGTGGTGTAGAAAGTTTCTATGATGATGTATTGACTGGTAAAGACGGCTATATCTCTTATCAAAGAGATAAATTTAATTATAAGTTACTTAATCCGAAAGAAGTTATAACAGAAGCGGATAATGGTGACCATGTTGTTTTAACATTAGATCAAAAAATTCAAACATTACTTGAAGATTCTCTTACTGAAGTGATGAAAGAATATGAACCTGAACGAATATCAGCTGTTGTAGTTCATGCAAAAACAGGAGAAGTTCTAGCGATGAGTAATAGACCTAGCTTTAATCCAAATAATCTTGGTAATGTAGAAAACTGGTATAATGATGTCATTTCGACACCGTTTGAGCCTGGATCTACAATGAAAATTTTCACATTGGCTGCAGCAATTGAAGAAGGGGTTTGGAACCCTGATGAAACACTCCAATCAGGAACGTATAAAGCAGGAACGAATATAACTGCTATTAATGATTGGCGTCGTAATTGGGGTACAATTACTTATCTAGAAGGCATTCAACGTTCATCTAATGTGGCAGCAGCTAAGTTAGCATATGAAAAGTTAGGGCCAGAGAAATTTTTATCTTATCTAAAAGCATTTGATTTCGATAAAAAAACAGGAATCGATTTATCCAATGAAGTAATTGGGAAGATACAGTATAATTATCCAATTGAACAAATAACTACTGCATTTGGTCAAGGGACAACAACTACACCTATGCAGTTAGTGAAAGCAGCTACAGCTATAACGAATAATGGTAAAATGTTAAAACCATATATTATAAAAGAAATTATTGATGCGGATACTGGAGAAACTTTGACAAAAAGTGAACCAGAAGTAGTAGGGGAACCCATTTCCAGTGAAACCGCACAAGAAACGCTAAAAGTATTAGAAACAGTTATTACGTCGAAAGTTGGTACAGGATATAATCGTTACAAATTGGATGGTTATTCTTTAGCTGGGAAGACAGGTACTGCACAAATCCCTAACTCAGAGACGAATAAAGGTTATTTAACTGGTCGTAACAATTATGTATTCTCATTTTTAGGAATGGCTCCTGCAAATGACCCTGAGTTAATTATGTATGTATCAGTAAAACAACCAAATCTAAAAGATGATGAACCAGATTCTGCTCCTGTTTCATTTATATTTAACAATGTAATGGAAAATAGCATGCGTTATTTAAATATTGATACAGATCAAGAGAAGTTAGAACCAGTAAAATTGGCAACAATACCGGAGTGGCGTAATGCTACAGTGGATGAATATAAAGCCTTACTTGAAGAAGTGGGTATCCAGCCAATTATTATCGGAAATGGCAAAAATATTGTTCGTGTCAATGTAGATGCCAATGCAAAAGTGACTGCAAATGAAAAAATTATCGTTTTAACAGATCAACCAACAATGCCGAATGTAAAAGGATGGGCATTAAGAGATGTCATTACATTACAAGAAATGATCGGTATTGAAGTTAAATGGTCTGGTGAAGGTTATGTAAAGAAACAGGATATTAAAGAAGGTACAGAATTAAAATCAGGTGATATATTGACTATCGAATTGGCATCACCAACGAGTTAATCCTAGAGCACAGTGTTCTATTCTATTTGAATGAATCATATATTGGGACAAAAAGTTACTTTTTCTAAAAGGAGTAATCGAATGAAACAAATAACCAATATGATTGTTCAAAAAAGAATTGTCACTGTGTTTCTTATTGTCTTTATTATATTAAGTATTATTTTAATTCGATTGGGATACGTGCAATTTGTGTTACAAGACTTTCTCATCGGACAGGCTGAAGCGCTTTGGAGTAGAGATATTGTTTTTGAACCTGAGAGAGGAAAGATTTTAGATCGGAATGGTGAGGTGCTTGCAGAAAATGTATCTGCTCCGACTGTAATGGTTGTACCTAGGCAAGTGACAGACAAAGAAGATACAGCTAAATCGTTAGCTGAAGTATTAGGCATGCCTTATGATAATGCACTTGAAGCTGTTTCTCGTAATGAACGAATTGTTCGACTTCATCCTGAAGGTAGGAAGATAAGTGAAGAAAAAGCAAATGCAGTACAAAATCTAAATTTGGATGGAGTGTATATTGCTGAAGATTCCATTCGTCATTATCCTAAAGGAACTTATTTATCACATGTATTAGGATTTAGTGGGATAGATAATCAAGGTTTAACAGGACTTGAACTAACATATGATGAAGAATTGAGCGGAGAAAAAGGCAGTTTATCATTTTATAGTGATGCAAAAGGGAAGAAATTAGCTCAAAAAGCTGACAAATATGTTCCACCAGTAGATGGAGCAAATTTACAGCTAACTATTGACGATAAAGTACAAACTATTATTGAACGAGAATTAGATATTGCCTTCGAGAAATATAATCCGGATGGTGCCATTGCAATTGCTGTAAATCCAAATGACGGTAGTGTGTTGGGAATGTCATCGAGACCTAACTTCGATCCCGCTAATTATCAAAATATTGATTCGGAAATATATAACCGCAATTTGCCTGTTTGGAGTACATATGAACCAGGATCAACATTTAAAATTATAACTCTTGCGGCAGCTTTAGAAGAGAATAAAGTAAATTTAACTGAAGATACGTATTATGATAAAGGTTCCATAGAAGTTGGCGGAACGCATTTACATTGTTGGCATAGTGGTGGACATGGAGAACAAACTTTTTTAGAAGTCGTACAGAATTCTTGTAACCCTGGTTTTATTGTGTTAGGTCAAAAATTAGGAAAAGAAAAATTATTTTCTTACATCGACGCATTTGGATTCGGTAAAAAAACAGGCATAGATTTACAAGGAGAAGCGAATGGTATTTTGTTCTCTCTTGATAGAGTAGGGCCTGTAGAGCTTGCTACAACATCTTTTGGTCAAGGTGTATCAGTCACTCCGATTCAACAAGTAATGGCTGTTTCTGCTGCAGTAAATGGTGGTTATTTATATGAACCATTTGTAGCAAAATCGATTATAGACCCAATTACTGGAGAAATTATTAAAGAAAAAAAACCAGTGATGAAAAAAAGAGTCATCTCAAAAGATACTTCAAAACAGGTTCGTGAAGCATTAGAACATGTCGTGTCATTAGGTACTGGTAGAGGTGCATATGTAGAGGGATATCGCGTTGGTGGTAAAACCGGAACCGCTCAAAAAGTAGGACAAAACGGTCAGTATATGGAAAACAATTATGTTGTATCATTTATCGGTTTTGCGCCAGCTAATAATCCAGAGATTGTTGTATATGTAGCTGTAGATAATCCAAAAGGTACCGTGCAATTTGGTGGAGTAGTTGCAGCTCCAATTGTTGGTACGATTATTGAAGATAGTCTGAGGGCACTTGGTGTAGAGAAACAACAAGGAGGTATTGAAAAAGAGTATCGTTGGCCAGATGTACCAACAGTTGAAGTTCCTGATTTAATTGGATTAAATAAAAGTGAGCTACCTCAATATATGCTTTCATTGCAGATTGATACAGTTGGAGAAGGTAAGTACATTATTAACCAGGCACCAGAAGCAGGTGAAAAAGTTGAAGAAGGTAGTAAAATAAGGATTGTATTAGGAGATAAATAGTTACAAAGATTTATCGAAATGTTGGATACAATCTGCTATAATAGTATAGTTGTAAAATTATAAATGGAGTATTTCAGAGAAAAGGTGATAGAATGCAAAAATTAACAGAAATATTAAGAAAAGTACCTTCCTATACATGTAAAGATTCCATTGACCACATAGAAGTGAATGGCATCGAGATGGACCATCGAAAGGTCAAAAACAATCACATATTTATTTGCATTAAAGGATATACAGTAGATGGACACGATTATGCAGAATTAGCTGTTGAAAACGGAGCGGTTGTAGTGATTGCAGAGAGACAATTACAATTAAATGTACCTGTAATTGTTGTAGGCAATACATCTAAATTATTGCCACTCATTGCGGCAACATATTATCAGAATCCTTCACGTCATTTTCCTTTAATTGGTGTAACAGGTACTAACGGTAAAACAACTGTTACACATTTAATTGATGAAATGTTCCAAGCAACAAATAAAAAAACTGGTATTATTGGAACAATAGAAATGCGAATTAATAATAAGGTGACAGAAGTGAAAAATACTACTCCGGATAGTTTATTTTTGCAGGAGAGTTTTGAAAAAATGCGCTTAGAAGCAGTTGATGTCGGGATAATGGAAGTTTCCTCACATGCATTAGATCAAGGTAGGGTAAACGGAGCGGATTTTGATATAGCTGTATTTACGAATTTAACCCAAGATCATTTAGACTACCATAAAACAATGGACCATTATTTATTTGCTAAAAGTCTTTTGTTCGCACAATTAGGCAATGACTACACTACAAACAAATATGCGGTTATCAATATCGATGATAAGAATAGTGCATTTGTAAGTAGAGCAACAGCTCAACCCATTATTACGTACGCCATTAATCAGAAAGCTGACTTTTATGCTACAAATATTCAGTTGAAGTCAGATGGAACGGACTTTATCATGCATACACCTATTGGAAAAATAGAAATAACGAGTAAACTAATGGGGAATTTTAGTATATATAATATGCTTGCGGCAAGTGCAGCAGCGTACTGTTCTAATATTGAATTAGATGTAATAAAGCACGTTCTCAATCATACTAGTGGTGTAAGAGGTAGGTTTGAACCGATTTTAAATGACAAAGGATTTGGAGTTATAGTAGATTATGCACACACACCAGATTCACTTGAAAATGTTTTAAAAACGGCTAAAGGATTTTGTAATGGAAAGATATTTGCTATAGTCGGATGCGGAGGCGACCGTGACAAAACCAAAAGACCATTAATGGCAAATGTAGCTTGTGAGTATGCCGATACAGCAATATTCACTTCTGATAATCCAAGATCAGAAGACCCGCAAGCAATCATTACAGATATGATTGAAGGTATAAAAAAAGAAAACTATCAAGTAATTATTGATCGTTATAAAGCAATTGAACAGGCGATTAATCAAGCTAAACCGAATGATATTGTGTTGATTGCAGGTAAAGGACATGAAACATATCAAATTATCGGTGATACGGTTCATGATTTTGATGACGCTGAAGTTGCTCGTCAACTATTAAATAAATAATGATTATTGTAAGCGAGTAGAGATCGTTTCTCAATAATGGGAAAGTAAGCAGATAGGAGAGAACATGAATGAGTCAATATACTTTTTTAATTACTATAGCCATAGCATTTTTGATAACAGTCTTACTATCCCCAATTTTTATACCGTTTCTAAAACGATTGAAATTTGGACAGAGTATTCGTGAAGAAGGACCAAAATCTCATCAAAAAAAATCTGGCACACCAACAATGGGCGGATTGATGATTATTGTAAGTATCGTCATAACGAGTGCAATTGTTATCGCAAAAGTAAATGGTGGTGTTTTGAATTATGAATTTTGGTTGTTAATGCTAGTTTTAATTGGATTTGGACTATTAGGCTTCTTAGATGACTTTATTAAAGTAGTTATGAAAAGAAACTTAGGATTGAATTCAAAGCAAAAGTTGCTTGGTCAGATTATTATATCCATCATTTTTTACATTGTATTGAAAAATCAACAATTTGATACAAGTATTACTGTGCCAGGAACAGACTTTTCATTGGAACTAGGCTGGTTTTATGCAGTTTTTATAATAGTTATGCTAGTTGGTGCATCTAATGCTGTGAATTTAACAGACGGACTTGATGGATTATTGGCAGGAACAGCAGCTGTAGCATTTGGTGCTTTTGCTATTTTGGCATGGTATAGCACGCAAAGTTTGTCTATCACATTATTTGCGCTTAGTGTAGTTGGAGCGCTTTTAGGCTTTCTTGTCTTCAATGCACATCCAGCTAAAGTGTTTATGGGCGATACTGGATCGCTTGCTTTAGGTGGAGTCATTGCTGCCATCTCTATATTGTTGAAAATGGAGATTTTATTAATCATTATTGGTGGTGTTTTTGTAATAGAAACATTATCTGTAATCATTCAAGTTATTTCCTTTAAAACAACAAGAAAGAGAGTTTTTCTTATGAGTCCATTGCATCATCATTATGAATTAAAAGGATGGAGTGAATGGCGAGTTGTAACGACTTTTTGGCTTGTAGGAATACTTTTTGCGATATTAGGTATTTATATTGAGGTGTTAGCATAATGAGAAAATTAGAAGGTTTTCCCTATAAGAAAGTGCTCGTGTTAGGTTTAGCAAAAAGCGGTACTGCTGTAAGTCAATTACTTCATCGTCAAGGGATAGATGTTGTTGTAAATGATCTAAAAGCGCAAGATGATAATCCATCTGTCCATTTATTGAGAAGTCTCGAAATAAAAGTCATCATAGGGGATCATCCATTAGATTTATTAGACGATATTGATGTTATTATTAAAAATCCTGGAATTCCTTATGAAAATCCTCTATTAGAAGTGGCACAATCTAAAAAGATACCTATTTTGACTGAAATTGAACTATTACATTACTTGCATGTCAATGATTTGATTGGTATTACAGGATCAAATGGAAAAACAACGACAACCACATTGATTTCAGAAATGTTGAAAGAAAGTTCCATTCCATCAAGAATTGCTGGAAATATTGGACATGTAGCATCTGAAGTAGCAGAGAACTTAGCTGAGAATGAAACAATGGTAGTTGAATTGTCCTCATTCCAATTGATGGGTATTGAATGTTTTAAACCAAAAGTAGCGGTTCTTCTGAATATCTTTGAGGCACATTTAGATTACCACAAAACATTAGAAAACTATAAATATGCGAAAGCTAATTTATTTAGCAATCAGACAGAAGAAGAATATCTGGTCTATAATGCCGATGATGAACAGGTTAATGAAATGATAAAAAAAGCAAATGCAAAACTTGTGCCATTTAGCCGTAAATCAAAGCTACCTAATGGCGCTTATGCTGATGATACGTATATTTACTACAATAATACAAAAGTAATGAAAATTGATGATATTGCATTAGTAGGTTCGCATAATTTAGAGAACATTCTTGCTGCAGTAGCCACAGCTAAATTGTATAATGTATCAAATGAAGCGATAAAAAATGTCTTACAAACTTTTGTTGGTGTTGCTCATCGCTTACAATTTGTTGCAAATAAAGAAGACCGATTGTTTTATAATGACTCAAAAGCAACCAATATCTTAGCGACAACGAAAGCATTACAGGCTTTTCAGAAACCAATTATTTTACTTGCTGGAGGATTAGATCGTGGAAATAGTTTTGATGGACTTAAACCTTATATGAGCAACGTAAAAGGAATGGTTGTTTTTGGAGAAACAGCTAGTAAGTTGATAGATTTAGGTAAAGAAATTGGATTAGAGAATATAGAAAAAGTAAATAACATGGAAGAAGCAGTGAAATGCGCTTTTCAATTATCCTCACCGAATGAAGTTGTTTTATTGTCTCCAGCATGTGCGAGTTGGGATCAATACGCAACATTTGAAGAGAGAGGTAACATGTTTATGAATTCTGTGCATAAATTATAGTAGGGGCTTGTCTATTATAATGTGCTCAGTAAATCGTTTTGCCCCTGATTATATCTAATTAGGGGGTTTTTTTATTGAACAAACAGTTAACAACTGGAAAAATGGATTACGTATTATTCTCTTTAATTATCATTATATTAATAATAGGAACACTTATGGTATATAGTGCTTCATCTATATGGGCAACATATAAGTTTGATGATGCGTTGTATTTCATTAAACGTCAATTGTTGTTTGCGGGTACTGGCGTTGTAGCGATGTTATTTGTATCACATATTCCATATTTTTATTGGATTAAACATCGGAAATGGATTTTTATTAGTTGTATCTTACTATTAATCGCTGTATTAATACCAGGTGTTGGAATGGTACGAGGTGGTGCAAGAAGTTGGATTGGTGTAGGTGCTTTTAGTATTCAACCTGCTGAGTTCATGAAGTTAGGCATGATTCTATTTTTAAGTGGATATCTAGTCAAGCATCAATCAAAGATTACTATTTTTAAAAAAGGATTTTTACCACCTCTTCTACTTATCGTAAGTTTGTTTCTATTAATTATGTTACAACCTGATTTAGGGACTGGTATGGTTTTTATTTTAACTAGTTTTTTATTATTGTTTATTGCAGGTGCACGAATTTCTCACTTCTTCATATTAATTGGATTCGGAATCATTGGATTTGTTTTGTTAATATTGTCTGCACCATATCGAATTAATCGCATTACATCTTTTCTTGATCCTTGGCAAGATCCATTAGGAACAGGGTTTCAAATTATTCAGTCATTATATGCGATCGGACCTGGTGGATTATTTGGTGTGGGTTATGGAAATAGTCTACAAAAGTATTTTTACTTACCTGAACCTCACAATGACTTTATTTTTGCAATTATTGCAGAAGAATTAGGGTTTATTGGCGGATTCATTGTTATTTTAATGTTCTTATTATTCATTTGGAGAGGGATATTAGTAAGCTTGTATGCACCAGATTTATTCGCGCGCTTCCTTAGTATTGGCATTGTAGGAATGATTGCAATACAAGTAATGATAAACATTAG
>JAJUGF010000036.1 GCA_029268495.1 Gracilibacillus sp. | reverse complement strand
TTAAATCAATTACAAGTTGATAAAATATATACGATAACCGTTACACCTATATTAAAAAATGATTCAGAAGTAACCGGACCATCTGCATCTGTTCAAGTCTCTACAAAAGGTTTAACAGAAGAGGAAGACGAACAAGAGTCAGATAATACAAATGAAGATGACAGTGATGTTGAAGGAGACACAGACGATAATCAACAATCAGGAAATAACAATGGTTCGCAAAATGACACTTCAAATGAAAATGCAACTACAGAGCAACAATCGGTTCCAGAAGATGAGGATAATTAATTTCATTTTAAAAACTCGCATTCACGTTTGTAAACATGAATGCGAGTTTTTTCATTAATATGAAATGTGTTTATAGTGAACGCACGGTTTTATTTAAGACGTTTTTTACCTTCCCTACATATATCAAGAAGTGGACATACCTCACAATTTGGATTTTTAGATTTACAATGATATCTACCAAAAAAGATTAAACGATGATGTGTATCACTCCACTCCTCTTTAGGAATTTTTTTCATTAAAGTATTTTCTACTTCTAAGACACTATCTTTCCATCTACATATTCCTAATCGTTTAGACACTCTTTCTACATGTGTATCTACAGCTATTGCAGGTTCCCCAAAAGCAACAGATACAACGACATTAGCTGTCTTTCTTCCAACACCTGCGAGTTTTTCTAATTCTTCTTTTGTTTGCGGTACTTCTCCATTGTAATCATTTAGTAAAGACATACACAGTTTCTGAATATTTTTTGCTTTATTTCGATAAAGTCCAATTGATCGAATATCTTGTTGTAATTCTTCTAACGTTACATTTACATAATCATTTGGTGTATGATATTTTTCAAATAATTTCACTGTAACTTTATTTACTAATGCATCCGTACATTGAGCAGATAGAACAACAGCGATGAGCAAGTCAAAAGGATTACGATGGTTTAATTCACACTCCGCATTCGGAAACATCTCCGCTATAGTATCTAATGCATATCTTATTTGTGTTTTATTTAACATGGATACCCCCTACGATTCATCTAACCAATTGTAATACAAAGCTTTTCGATTTGTTTTTTGTTTCGTTGTAACTGATTCACGTTGGTTATGGTGAAAATTACGACTATTTTGTTTCGCTTGGACAGAAGATTGAATCCCTTTCTTCTTCCATTCTAATAAAATACGATCAATATAAGTGAAATTTAATTTACTCATTAATACCGCTTCTCTTAATGCATCATAAATAAGGTCAATCGAATGGTTCTCCTCATCAATCCAATGATTGATTCTTTCAATTTCAAATGGAGATAAAGGTCGACCAAATTCTTGTTCAAAACGACGAAACATTTCCCCTATTTTAACTGCTTCATCCGTACTATCCACATCTTTTTCTTTTTTATCATATAATTGTTTCCATAAAGGTTCTAATGAATACATTTCTGTTAGCACATTATTGTTTGTCATCTCATCTATTTTTAAGAAGCCTTGTTGTATTAATTGTCGTAAATATTGAGAACATTGCTCTGTAGATATTGTCATTTTCTCTGCAATCTCTTCAGGTGTCGGAAAATATATATCATCTATTTGAAAAAAATAAATTTGTACTAATATCATTACTTGTGGTTCATTTAATCCATAGGAATGATACTTTGTCATTAATTCTCTAGGGATACTCACTTGATCTTGTAGTAATTTTGATATCATTCCATCCACCATATCCACCCTTTCTATGCAATTGAATAGTAAATAGTATAATCCTTTGCATAGACTGCAAAGGATTATTTCATACGATCATATATCTATTATATTATGGATAAAGTCTATTTAAAAGTCTTGGAAACGGAATGGTCTCTCTCACATGATCCACACCACAAATCCATGCCACGGTTCTTTCTAACCCTAATCCAAATCCAGCATGTGGTACACTTCCGTATTTTCTTAATTCAAGATACCATTCATAAGCATCTCCTGTTAAGTGATGTTCCTCATAACGCTTTTCCATAAGTTCTAAATCATCAATACGTGCAGAACCTCCGATTATTTCTCCGTAACCTTCAGGAGCGATTAAGTCTGCACATAATACGACATCATCTCTATCAGGGTCTGGTTTCATATAAAATGCTTTAATAGCTTTAGGATAATGCGTAATAAATACAGGCATATCAAAATGTTCTGCAATCGCTGTTTCGTGTGGAGAACCGAAATCTTCTCCCCATGTAATATCTGTAAAACCTTTTTCCTTTAACAAATCTATTGCCTCGTCATATGTAATTCTAGGAAAAGGAGCTTGAATAGCTTTTAATTTGTTGATATCACGTTCTAAGGTGGTTAGTTCTAATTCGCATTGATTTAAAACTGATTGCACAATGAATTGTACGTATTTTTCTTGTGTTTGAAGACTTTCTTCATGTGTGGTAAATGCCATTTCAGGTTCAATCATCCAGAATTCAATCAAATGTCTTCTTGTTTTTGATTTTTCAGCACGGAAAGTTGGTCCAAATGAAAATACTTTTCCAAGAGCCATTGCGCTAGCTTCCATATATAACTGACCACTTTGTGATAAATATGCTTCCTCATCAAAGTATTTTGTATGGAATAATTCTGTCGTTCCTTCAGGCGCAGATCCAGTTAATATTGGTGGATCCACTTTAACAAATCCCTCTTGTTGAAAGAACTGATAGGTTGCTTGTATAATTTGGTTTCTAACTTTCATAATTGCATGTTGTTTTTTTGAACGTAACCATAGATGACGATGATCCATTAGAAATTCTGTACCATGCGCTTTAGGTGTAATTGGATAATCTTTAGCTTCATGAATAATTTCTAAATTCTTTACTTGCATCTCATATCCAAATGGTGACCTTGTATCTTCTACAATGACACCTGTAATATATAGTGATGTTTCTTGTGTTAGTGACTTTGCTTTTTTAAAGATTTCCTCATCTACATCTGCTTTTACAACTACACCTTGTATAAAGCCTGTACCATCACGTAATTGTAGAAAGGCAATTTTACCACTTGAGCGCTTATTTGCTAACCATACGCCAATGGTAACTTCTTGATTCACATAATTACTTACTTGATTAATTGTCGTTTTCAAACTAAATCCTCCATTTTTAATTGAAGTATTATTGATGTTTTTCAACAAATCGTTTAATACGATTTGCCGCTTCTTCTAGTTGTTCTAAAGATATAGCATACGATAATCTTACATTATCAGGTGCTCCAAATCCTGAACCAGGTACTAAAGCAACTTTTTCTTCTTCTAAAAGTGCTGTTACCCATTCGTCAACCGTATCAAAACCATTCATTTCTACTGCTTTTTTCACATTAGGAAATAAATAAAACGCTCCTTTTGGTTTTACACATTCGATACCAGGTATGTCTGTTAACCATTTGTACAATTGTTCTAATCGTTCACTAAAGGCATTTTTCATTATTTCTACTTGTTCTTGTGATCCTTCATAAGCTGCTTGAGCTGCTACTTGAGATATAGATGTTGGATTAGATGTAGAATGAGACGCTAAATTTGTCATTGCTTTAATCACTTGCTTATTTCCAACTGCATAGCCAATTCGCCATCCTGTCATCGAATGAGATTTGGATACACCATTAATAATGATTGTGATTTCTTTTAATTGCTCTGATAATTGTGCGACAGAATAATGTTGCATCTCTGTGTAAATTAATTTTTCATAAATTTCATCAGACACAATCATAATATTATGTTTTAAACATACTTCACCTAGTGCCTGTAATTCTTCTTTTGAGTACATAACACCAGTTGGATTACTTGGAGAGTTAATAATAATAGCTTTCGTTCTTTCAGAAATAGCACCTTCTAATTGCTTAGGAGTTAATTTAAATTCATTTGATTCTAAAGCATCTACAAATACAGGTTTTCCCTCAGCAAGCTTAATCTGTTCAGGATAGCTAACCCAATACGGTGTTGGAACAATTACTTCATCGTCTTTATCTAATATTACTTGAAATAAAGTATAAAGTGCGTGTTTTGCACCAATTGTTACAATAATTTGGTCTAAATCATAGGATAAATGATGATCATTCTCCATTTTCTGTTGAATTGCTTTCTTTAATTCAACCGTGCCACCAGCAGGTGTGTATTTAGTGAAACCATCATACATTGCTTTTGATGCAGCTTCAAGAATATAATCAGGTGTATTAAAATCAGGTTCACCTGCTCCTAAACCAATTACGTCATGTCCTTGTTGTTTTAATTCTTTTGCTTTTGCTGTGATTGCCAAGGTTGATGATGGGGTTAATGTCTGCACTCTATTTGCTAATTTCATAAGTATAATCACCTTTCCTAATTAAATGATGGATCAATTGTTAATAGATAACGGGATTTATCTTCTAACAGAACATGTTCATAAACGAATCTATCTTTTTGATCCAAATATTTTATTTCTAGAACTGGGTTACCTTCCAACATACCTATAGTGGAATCTATTTTCTCACAATTATTACAAGTACTTTCCCATTCTGCTAAAATATCTTCTTTCGAATAAAATTCTGATGCATCATACAATGTATGTGCATATCCTTTGTCTGATTCTTTCACGAATAGAAGATGAGGCTTATTATTTATTGTTATTTCAGATACATAATATAACTGATCACCATGATATCTAGTTAAATTATTCACATGATTGATTTTTACTACTTTCGTTATATATTCTTTTACTTCCGTAAATGATTTCGTCTTATCATTCATGACATAGTTGTATAGATGTAATCCATAAATCACAATAGCAATGCATGTAATGATTAAAATAATCGTTATAATGACACTTTTCTTAAGTTCTATAAATGGTAAATATCGCTTTCTCATCATCTTCCTCACTTAATGTAATTCCAAACATTAAATCATCCTCTTTTAGTGTCCTATTTAGACTATCGACAACTTTGTATAAATCATCCGAGTATTTAATTTTCACTGTTGATAATGTTGTGATTTTGGGATTATTCATTTCAGCACCTCCACTAGACCAAATCCTGTTCTGTTCACTTGTTCATTATAGCACGAATAAGCAATTTTCTTAAGTAAATTCATGAGAGTAATTCAAAATCATTTGTAGTCATTCGCAAATAAACCGAACCTGTTTGTCTAACAAAATACACATCTATCCAGGAGGCTGCTAGTCGCTCAACTAAGTCTTCATTTATTTCATATTCATTACTATGGAAGATAACACTTAGATATGGATCTGTTAACTCTAAAAATGATTGACTTGGTGAGTCACCACTACCGAATGCAGCAATTTTAATCACATCTACATGATTTGTAATTTTAGTTATACGTTCTTCTACATCGCTTGTTTCATCATTCGAAAACAATATAGATTCATTACCAAATAAGAGCAGAAATGTTACTTCACCCTCTTCGGTTTCATCTATTAATTTTAATGAAAGTTTATTTGTTAATGTTACATCTGTTAGGTCTTTCCAGACAAAAAAGCGCTTATCGTTTTTCTCTTCTGTATAATCTTCATGATTTGGTACTATAATTTCACTTATATCATATTTCTGTGCAATTTGATCCATATTTCCATCATATTCATCATTAGTACTTGTAATAAGCAAGTAATCAATTGAAGTAACATTTAGTTTTTTTAAATGATTGATTAATTCGTCCTTACTATTTGTTGAACCTGTATTGATCAAAATTCTTTTTTGATTTTCTGTAACTACTAAAGTGGCCTCTCCTTCAGAAAGGTTAAAAAAGATCACATCAATGCTTTTATTGTCTGTATATGTAAATACAGGACTCGTCTGAGTAAGTGCCAAAAAAGTAACAAATACGATACGATAAAGACATTTGTTTTTCATTTACACATCCTGCTTTCTTTCATAGTACTATATAGGATGACACAGATGTGTAAAAAATATCATATCCAATCATTAACTTTATTTATTAAAGAGTGAATGGAATCATAATGTATGGGTACTTTTGGTATCGAGTGAATAAAAGTCGTTCCATATTGTTTTGTCATAATTCGATGATCTAAAACAAAGATAATCCCTTTATCAGTTTCCTTTCTTACCAATCTTCCAAATCCTTGTTTGAACTGAAAAACCGCTTTAGGCAACGATAGTTCAACAAAAGGATTTTTGCCCTGTTGCTTATAATACATAGACTGCTTTACAAATACAGGATCATATGGGGATTGAAATGGTAACTTAACAATAACAACACAACTTAAATCATTACCCGGGATATCAATTCCTTCCCAATACGCATTTGTTCCTAGCAAGATCGATTGTTGAAAAACTTGAAAGTGTTTAATTAGTCTATTCCTACTTCCTGCGGTTATACCTTGAGCGATTATCATATAATCGATTAGTTCCTCGGATTCTTTTAATAAATCATGTACTTTTTTTAACATATCATAAGAGGTAAAGAGTACAAGCATTCTCCCATTTAATTGTGAAGCTAGTGATATGATTGCTTCACATGTTGCATAAATATAGGGATCATTATTTGGATAGGTTAACTCTGGGAAATCTGTTGGAACAAATATCTGTACATTATCTTCGTATGTAAAGTGTGTATCTAATTGATAACAATTTATTTCATTATTATTTAAACCTAAACGTTCAATATAGTAATGAAAGGAGTGATTGATTGTTAATGTACCACTTGTCAAAATGACAGACTCTTTTTGATTAAATAACTTCTCACTTAGTTGTTTTGCAGCAGTAAAGAGCTCTTTTTTCATATATACTGCATTTCTTGCTCCATTTTGGTCAATTTCAAGCCATGTAACCGTGTCTTCTTGTGTCGCCAGTAATAGTTCATGTAAATCATCTAAATACTTTCTCCATTCCGTACGATAAGAATCAAACCATTTTTTATCTTGTTGAGATGTATAAAATTGTTCTAGGTATAATTTCGTCCGTTGTATACTATCTATTAACAAATAAATATCTTTATCTTTTTTATCAGAAATATCCCAAATACGTTGCATTCTTCCTTGATCACTAAAAGATCTCATATTACTTGGACTATTTCTTACAAATTCAAATAAACCTCTAAATAATACATCAATTTCATATTTAATTGTTTCTAATTCATTTCCTAATTCTTTTGTTGGGACTTCACCTTCCACATGCTGAATAAAGGCATGTAATTCAAAATAATGAAGACTCCCACCTAAATATCTACTTGCAATCATATCAAAATGATGTGCTTCATCTAAAATAATTTTAGAATATGGAGGTAAAATAGATGATTTATGACTTAGTTCAAGAGATAATAATGCATGATTGACGACAATGATATCAGCATTGTTTGCTCGTTCTTTCATACGTTCGTAAAAACAATATTCTTTCCAATACTTGCTTTTAGTAGGCTGATCGATAATCAACTGTTGTCGGATTTGTTGGTCTTTGCTCGGTAATTGAATCTCGTCCAAATCTCCTGATTCGGTTTCTGTTAGCCACACTAAAATAATAGATTTTACCATAATATGATGATAAGAATGTTTGTCATTATCATGCAAGAACTTTTCAAATTTCTCCAGACTCAAATAATGTTGTCGGCCCTTCACCAACGATACGCGGATATCAAAATCTATCATATCTTGTAATTGTTTTAAATCATCTTCTATTAATTTTGTTTGTAAATTGATATTTGAAGTGCTAATTACAATTGGCTTTTGACTCTTTTTTGCTTCATAAATTGCAGGAATCAAATACGCAATAGATTTTCCAATCCCTGTTTCCGCTTCGATGATCACATGTTCTTTTCGACAAAAATGATCATAAATAATTTCGCTCATTTGCAATTGAGATTTTCTCATTTCATATTTTTCAAAAGTCTTGTCTAAGTAACCATCCTTGCCATAAAATGCATCTAAAAAATGTTGAAAATTAGCTATATTCTCTAAAGGCAGTTTCTCTCCTTTAGACATTTCTTTAAGAATGATTCCATTAATACTGACAAGTTGTTTCGATTCATCACTTGTTTGGTTAGAAATTAATAAATGTACATCTGATTTTAGGTTTGATGAGAAATTTAAAAAATAGTGTTGAATCTCTTTTGGTAATGTTTGTATTTTATTGTAAAGTACAAGAAATAAGTCAGCAGTAACTAACGCATCAGATATTGCACGATGTGGTTGGTTATGTGTAATATATAAGAATTGTGCTAACTCACTCAATTTATATCCAGGTGCTGTTGGAAAGAGAATTCTCGATAGTTCTACAGTATCAATTACTGATGGTTGAATTTTCTCATGTCCTGTTCGGATTAATTCTTCATTTAAAAAGTTTAAATCAAATTGAATATTATGTGCTATAAGAATCGTATCTGAGAGTAATTGTATGATTTTATCAGCCACATGCTCAAATGGTGGCTGATTTTGTACATCTTGATCCGTAATAGATGTCAATTGGGTAATAAATGGTGAGATTGGTTGATTCGGATTTATAAATTGATTATACTCCTCTGTAATCATTCCATCTTCTAGAATAACAATACCTATTTCGATTATTCGGTCACCTTTTAGAGGGGTGTGTCCAGTTGTTTCTATATCAATTACAGCAAACCTCTTCAAAAAATCACCCCTTTGTATACTTGTAAATTCATTCAGAAAGAAACTCTTATCTAATGATAAGAGTTGAACAGTTTACAAAACTTACATAATTGATAATGGTGGTTCTTGATTTATAATTTCAAGAATGGTGTTGGATTCATCCATAATAGCAACTTTTGGTTGAAAAGTAGAAAGTTCCTGTTCATCTACCATAGCATATGCAACAATAATAACAATATCTCCAGGTTGCACTAACCTTGCTGCTGCTCCATTTAAACAAACTACTTTGCTACCACGAGTACCAGCAATTACATATGTTTCGAGTCTTGCTCCATTATTATTATTCACGATTTGTACCTTTTCATGTGGTAAGATACCTACTTGTTCCATAATTTCCTCATCTATCGTAATACTGCCCACATAATTAAGATTCGCTTCTGTTACTTTCGCACGATGAATTTTTGATTTCATCATTGTTCGTAACATAATGATTTCCCCCTTAGAAAACTTGGCATGTCTTCTATTCTTTTAGGCAGATGCCTCAAAAATAGTTAACTAAATACCTTTTCTATGATATCTCCATTTTCATTTACAATCACATTATCAATCAGTCGAACCTTGGTGAAATGAACTGCTATAGCGATAATGGTTCTTTTATTGATTGTTTCAATTTGTTCCAATGAAGGATAGTCTAATATTTCAATATAATCAATTGTAGCAGATGTATTTTGTTTAATCCATCCGATCATTTTTTCTTTTATTTGATCAATATTTTTGTTCCCTTCACTTATGGAATTTTGCGCCAGGAGTAGTGATTTGTATATATTCGTAGCTTGATTTCGCTCTTCCTCAGTAAGGTAGACATTTCGACTACTTTTAGCTAGTCCATCCGATTCTCTCACTGTTTGAATTGTTCTGATTTTTATTGGAAAATTATAATCGTCAATTAATCCTTTTACAATTGCAACTTGTTGCGCATCTTTTAATCCAAAGTAAGCAACATCTGCTTGAGTTAAATGAAATAGTTTCGTCAATACTGTCACAACCCCATCGAAATGGCCTTGTCTACTTCTACCACAAAGAACGTCATTTCTTTTTACGACAGTCATTTCTATTGAGCGAGTTGACGGATACATTTCTTCCATAGAAGGTAAAAATAAAATATCAGCGCCATGAGTCAAAGCTAAGTGTGCATCACGTTCTTCATCTCTAGGATATCTCTCGAAATCTTCATTCGGTCCAAACTGTAACGGATTAACAAATATACTAACAACAACTACATCTGTTTCTTTTCGACATTGATCCATTAATGTTACATGTCCTTCATGGAGGTACCCCATTGTTGGTACAAAGCCGATCGTTCGATTTAATTGCTTCTTTTCTTTAATTATTCGAGTTAGTCCTTCAACAGTACGAATGACTTTCATTTAGCTTAACTCCTTTTTTACAGCATCCATCACTTCTACATCAATAGGGAAGGAATGATTGATGGTCGGGAATTCTTTTTTCTTCACTTCAATAGTGAATTGTTGAATTGCTTGTTTGGTTATGCTGCTAATATCTGCATATGTCTTCACAAAAGAAGGTTTATAATCCACTGCATATTGTAAAATATCATGATAAACAAGTACTTGTCCATCACAATTATTCCCTGCTCCTATCCCAATTGTTGGAATAGATAGTTTCTCTGTTATCAATGCTGCAAGTTGATCTGGTACACATTCTAAAACGACAGCTATTGCTCCATTCTTTTCTAATTTTAGTGCATCTTCTACTAATTTAATCGCTGTTTGTTTATCTTTTCCTTGGACACGATAGCCACCTAGCACATTTACGGATTGTGGTGTTAAACCTAGATGTCCTACAACAGGAACTCCGGCAGTTGTTAAATGATTGACTACTTCCAATATAGAGTTAGACGCACCTTCTACTTTTAATGCTTGGGCTCTCGTTTGTTGGATGATTTTCTGAGCATTGCGCATCGCAGAAGACAAAGATTGATGATAGGACATAAATGGCATATCTACAACAACAAATGTCTCTTTTGCGCCTCTAGTGACTGCTTTTGCATGATGAATCATATCATCTACCGTAACTTCAATAGTAGATTCATACCCTAAAACTACCATACCAAGTGAATCTCCAACAAGAATCATATCTACTTCTGCTTGTTCTGTTAATTTAGCACTTGGATAATCATATGCTGTAACCATTGTAATCTTTTCATCATTTTGCTTCATTTTCTGTAATTGAAGTGTTGTTTTCACAATAAGTACCCCTTACCATAAAATTTCTGCACTATATATTTTTATATCTTCGCCAATATACTGAACAAGCAATGCACCATCATCACTAATTCCACATATACGACCTTGAAATTCTTTATTTGGCATTTTAATCTGGACACTTTCACCTAACTTATATGCATAATTAAGCCATTTTTCTTTAATTAATGCAAATCCTCGTTGTTGATATGTATCATAACTTGTTTCAAAACATCGTAATAATTGTTGTACTAAAGGTAATCTATCTGTATGTTTGTTACTTTCAATCGCTAATGAGGAAGCTTTTTGTTGTAACTCTTCAGAAAAATCGTTCATTGATTGATTGACATTGATACCTATCCCTACAATCATATAATCAATCGTATCTAGTTCACCTTTCATCTCTGTCAATATACCCGCTATTTTTTTATCTTCCACAAATATATCATTTGGCCATTTTATTTTAAATGGTAAATCAAAAAATTGTTGTAATGTTTCAACAATGCTGATAGCAGTAAACAATGTTAATTGTGAAGCTTGATGTGGTGGAATATCTGGTCGTAAAATGACACTCATCCAAATACCATCATCAGGTTGAGAATGCCATGTGCGTTGCATCCTGCCTCTTCCCTTTGTTTGCTCATTTGCAATCACAACTGTACCGTTTGCTGCACCGTTATGTGCTAATTCATGAGCAATATCTTGTGTAGATGTTACAATTTCTTTATAAACAAGCTCGTGTCCTAACCAATTCGTACCTAAATCCCATTTCAATGACGTTTCATTCATAGAAGATGGCTTACTTATTAAACGATAGCCTTTTCTAGGCAAAGCTTCAAATATGTAACCATCCTTTTCTAACTCTTTCATGTGTTTCCAGATAGCTGTTCTTGATACGTGTAAGCGATTGGAAAGTTCTTGTCCTGATATAAACATGTCTCCATTATTCGCTAAAACTTGAATGATTTGTGTTCTAATATTATCACGCATTTTTAATCCACTCACTTAATATTTTCACATCATTTGTAAGATGACCATTTACAATTTCTTTTTCCATCTGTTGTAACATTTCATGTATCCATTTACCCGGCGTTTTATCATTGGATAGTTCAATCAACATCGTTCCATCTATCACAATATCTTTCCTTGATTGTATCGGTAAATTCATTTTTCGCTTACGTAATAGTTCCACTGATATGGTGTGGTCTGTAATCAGCTGAATAAGTCTTGCAAAATCATTCAAAGATGATTCGGGTAGATTGTAAAGTGCCAATTTCTCTTCACCTTTTATATAATCGTGTAAACAATTGGATAATGTTGTTGCATTTCTTTTTATTTGATTGGATAACTTCCATTGTTTTGTCCAATCTGCAATAGTTATATGGGCGTTTTTCCATGTAGCTGCAGCAATAAAGCAACTCCAACTAGGAATAGGATTATCGATTTTTTTTAAGAAATCAACAGTTCGTACATCATCTTTTAGAATGGGTATATACTGATGAAGCTTCACATTAAAAAAAACGGTTAATGCATGACGAATATTGTCTCCTTTTATTAATTTCTCCCATTCCACTGCAACTCTTTCTATAGATATCTTTTGAATTAAATGTGCATGTTCGTTAATGGATTCAAGTGTGTTGTTGTCTATTCGAAAATGTAATTGACTACTAAACCGTACTGCTCGCATAATTCTTAGTGGATCCTCATTAATTCTCTTGTTCGCATCCCCAACAGTAGTAATTATTTTATTAGCAATTGCTTCTTGGCCTTTAAACGGATCAATATAATCTAAATTCTCCGTCATAGCAATAGCATTTAATGTAAAATCTCTCCTTGCTAAATCTAACTTTAAATCATTTACAAAAAAAACCTCGCTTGGATGCCTAAAATCATCATATTGACCATCTGTTCGAAATGTCGTCACTTCAAAAGAATCATTTTGGTAACGTACTAATACCGTTCCGTGTTGAATCCCAGTAGGAATGACCTTAGGGAATATTTCCATTATTTGTTGTGGTTTTGCAGATGTTGCAATATCAATATCTGCAATTTCTCTTTTTAGCAAATAGTCACGGACTGCACCACCAACGATGTATGCTTGAAAACCATGTTTGTGAAATTGACGTATTACTTCCTTCGCTTTTCTAAATAGTTGTTCACTCATTTTTCTCTCCTAATACACTGTAATAGACATCTTCATACTGGCGTCTAATTTCATCAGATGAGAAATGTTGTTTTACTCGATCAATGGATGCTTGAGACATTGTTTGTCGCACCGTGTCATTATTAAATAGCTGAATCACCCGATGAGCGATTGCTTGAATATCTCCGAGTTCTTCTATATATCCTGTTTCGCCATCCACTATTACTTCAGGGATTCCTCCAACATTTGTTCCAATACATACAACCCCACAAGCCATTGCTTCTAATAAAACTAATCCAAAACTCTCCTTTTCAGATAGTAAAAGTTTAATATCTGCTATGGATAATAGTTCGGGAATATTTTTTTGTTTTCCTAAAAATAAAACTTTTTCTTGTAATCCTAATTCTTGAACAAGTTCTTGTGTTTTCTTACATTCAGGACCATCACCAATTAATAAAAGTCGAGATTGAACATGTTCTTGTACTTGATGAAATACATGTA
>JAJUGF010000035.1 GCA_029268495.1 Gracilibacillus sp. | reverse complement strand
TTCACTCCAGTCACTACGTTTCTAAACGGGCGTTTCCGCTTTTGTTTTACGTTACGCATTGTGTTAAATGGGGAATAGAATAATACAGATACAACATCACATACTATCATAGAGAGGGTGAGAAGATTGAAAATTGGGATTCCAAAAGAAGTGAAAAATAATGAGAATAGAGTTGCGTTAACTCCATCTGGTGTGCTTTCACTAGTCCAAAAAGGTCATGAAGTGTATGTAGAGACAGGTGCTGGTATTGGGAGTGGCATTACGGATGACATGTATAAGGAAAGTGGTGCGCGGATTGTTTATACTGCTAGTGAAGCATGGAAACAGGAGTTAATTGTTAAGGTAAAAGAACCGCAAAAAGAAGAATTTGCACTTATGCAAGAAGGTCAATTGTTATTTACGTACCTACATTTGGCTGCAGAAAAAGAAGTAACAGAAGCACTGTTAGAGAAAAAGATCACTGGAATTGCTTACGAAACCATTCAAACAAAAAATGGCGAATTGCCATTGTTAACACCAATGAGTGAAATAGCTGGTCGTATGTCTGTACAAATCGGTGTACACTTTCTAGAAAAAATAAATGGTGGAAAAGGTGTATTAGTTGGTGGGGTACCAGGTGTAAATAAAGCGAATGTGGTGATTATAGGTGGTGGAATTGTAGGGACAAATGCAGCCAAAATAGCGATTGGTATGGGTGCAAATGTGACGCTACTTGATATAAATATTCAACGACTAAGAGAACTAGAAGTGATGTTTGATGGGAAGATCAAGACACTTGCATCAAATGAATATAATATCAGTCAACAAGTAAGAGACGCTGATTTATTAATAGGAGCAGTTCTTATTCCAGGTGCAAAAGCGCCCCGACTTGTGACAGATGAAATGGTACAATCAATGGAAAAAGGATCTGTTATTATTGACGTTGCTGTGGATCAAGGCGGATCGATTGAAACGATTGATCATATTACCACACATGAACACCCCATTTATGAAAAGCATGGTGTGCTTCATTATGCTGTTGCCAATATACCAGGAGCAGTTCCAAAAACAGCAACATATGCTTTAACGAATATGACACTCCCATATATTGAAAGATTAGCAACATACGGTCTTGAAGCATACGCACAACAAAATGTAGCATTTAGCAAAGGAATCAACACATACAATGGTCACATTGTACACGAGGCAGTAGCAAAAGCATTCGACAAGCGATTTGTAGATGTGGAAAGTTTGTTTGCATGATGTACAAAAGCACCGTATCCTGAAGTTATTCATCGGATATGGTGCTTTTCTTATTCATATACAGCTAATTCTTCTTCAATTGCCTGACGAATCTTCGCAAGTGTCTCTTCTGGTGTTTTGCCATGAATTCGTTTATTGTTCACCATTGCATATGGCTTTAACCGACATAACCCACAGAAATTCAAACAATCATTAATTAATACAGCAACCTCAGGGTACTCTGACTCAATTAAATGCTCTATATTTGGAATGGAAAGTAACAGGTTACTATCACATATTTCTACAACAACAATACCCATTTTAATCACCTACTATCTGTTCTTGTATGACATTTTTCACAGTATAAATGTTCATTGTCCTATATATTAAAGATATAATGTAGATTTTGTCTAATTAAAAGGATTATACAATGGAGTTATAATGTGAAATTGAACTACTTTTCAAATTTAGAAGTTAAAAAAATAATACGAGAAAAGGTGGTTATCTAAATGATTAAACAATTGTCAACAAGAGACCGAATTTTAGAATTGCTTAAAAAGAATCATACATTATCTGTGAGTGGAATCAAAGAATACATCGACATTACCGAAATGGCAGTAAGAAAGCACTTAGTAAAACTAGAAGCTGAGAAATTAATCAAATCTAAGAGTATCAGACAACCAATGGGTCGACCAGTTATTTATTATCAACTAACAGACAATGGAGAGAACTTATTTCCACGTAGTTATGATACATTAACAATGGACTTTCTTTCAGATATTGAAGAAACAATGGGGATAGAAGCCATTGATACGTTATTTGAAAATAGAGAAAAACGACTACTGAAAAAATATAAACGTCGGATTTTTGCTGATGATACATTACAAGAGAAAGTGAATGCCCTTGTAAAAGTACAGAGAGAAAATGGCTATATGTCTGAATTCCATGAAGAAGACGACAAAACAATGTCATTCTCTCAATATAATTGTCCAATTGCAGCAATTGCCCATAAGTATGATAAGCCATGTGAATGTGAATTACAATTATTTAAATCCGTGTTAGGAACAGATAAAGTAAAAAGAGTAGAATGCATAGCAAAAGGTGGCAATGCTTGCAAATACATTGTTCAGAAGTGAGCAGGTTATTTCACTTATCCTAATACATGTAAGATAGCTGGTGCTAATATTGATACAATGATTGCAGTAATAGTCATAGATAGTGCACTAACAGCGCCAGCTAATTCGCTTTTTTCTAATACTTTTGCTGTACCAATGGCATGAGAAGCAGTACCAATACCGATTCCTTGAGCGACAGGATGTGTAACTTTCGCTAATTTTAGCAAGATTGGACCGAGCATCGCACCAGCTAAACCAGCAATCATAACAAAGACTGCTGCTAAAGAGATATTTCCATCTACTGCTTTAGTAATGCTGAGAGCGACAGGTGTAGTCACAGATTTAGAAGCCATCGTGTGGATAATTGTCGTATCAAATCGCAATAAAATTGTCAATACAACTCCAGATAGAATCCCAACAATGGAGCCGAAACTAATACCGATTATAATTACTTTAGCGTATTTCTTAATTAATGCACGTTGCCTGTACAATGGTAATGCTAATGCAACAACCAATGGACCGAGAAAGAAGTTAATCCATTGTCCACCAATCATGTACGTATCATAGGAGATTGGTGTATAGAACAATAACACTACCAATAGAACAGATACAGTTACGATAGGTAATGTGAATGGATTAGGAAACATACTATATAGTTTTTTGCTTAATATATAAAGAATAATTGTTAGGATTAGGAATACAGCACCAATCATAATATCTCTCATTATTCTACTCCTCTTTTCCCATAATTTTTTGTGTTAACAGCCCTGTAGTATAGATAACAATGATTGTACTAATTAATGCAATGCCAAGCATAAGTAATCCTTTTCCAGCGAACACATGTAGTAAATTCACAATGCCAACTGTAACAGGAATAAAAAACAAAGGCATATCTTTCAGAAGTAAATCAAGTCCGTCCTTTATAAACTTCTCAGGTATGATCCCTGTTAGTAAAAGAATTAAAAATAGTAGCATTCCAATAATGCTACCAGGGATGATGAGTGACAGACTTGATTGAATCCATTCGCCAATATAGAAAAAAAGGAAAAGTACACTTATTTGCAATACTATTTTGATGACTTTCTTCATTACTAGTTCCCCCAAAAAAGTTTGTAAAACTATCAAATGTATTACTGAAATAAAAAAACACCTAAGGAAGTAGGCATACTATTAATAGTAGCACTACATCCTATAGGTGACAAATATTACATCGCTTCTTCGCCTTCTTTTGCCGTTTCTTGATGAGTGAAGTAGCTTTCTTTTGTAATGACGTAAATATCATAGATTGGATCATCTGATGATTCATTTACTTTATCAAATATTTCTGGATAGCTTTCATTTGCATACATCACATATGGAACTTTCAAAATGGCTTTAGATGAACGAATATTCGTCCGGCGTATTTTAATAAAAATGGCATCTAATCCATAATCATAAAAAAGTTCACTGAAGAACGCATCTTTTGCAAGTTTGTTATACCCTTTTCCAAAGTATGGTTTGCCAATCCATGTAGCAAGAAATCCTGCATTATTCTCGATGTCAAATAGGTTAATAGTACCAATAGGATTACAATATTCATCAAGAATTGTACGCGAAATTAATTCCCCATTCTCTTCTGCTTCGATTGTTTTCTTTGTTAAGAAGTAAAACTCATCACTTGAATATGCTTTATGTCTAACATACGGAAACACTTCCGGATGCGTCATTAATTCATATAGTAAAGGGGCGTCATGTAATTCTCTTTTTTTAAGCATAAAAAATCCCTCCTAAAATGGGGAGGGTGTTCTGGAAAAAAGGCAAACAAATGCCAGTGTAGTGTCCATCCACCCTCGAATTTTTATCAAAAAGCCACAAAAATTCGGGGTGGGAATCGAACCCACTAGAACCAACAAGTGTACATGCTGGTGGCGCACCATTTGCCTTCCCTATATCTCAACAACGTCACTTGTTGTAACAATTAACACAATGTAACAAGGATTACTGAAAAATCCTATCCTTATATTACACAATACTATATATGTTGTAAATAGATTTTTGTTAAAAAAATCGAAAAAAATCGTCGTATTAATTAGTAATATTAAGAAAAATTTAAATATATTACATTTGGTTAATAATTCATCAGTTTTTGAACGAATTTGACCGAATATAGCGAAAAAATCGAAATTATCTGAAAATTGATCGGAGTGCGTCATGAACATTTGTATAGTTAAATGAATAGTGGTGTTGCATTGCTTTTTCTGGTAATACTTTCTGTCCTGCAGTAATTAATATACTCATCTCTCCGAGTAGTGTTTTAATGGCAAAAGAAGGAACGGGAAGATAATTTGGTCGATGTAAAACATTTGCTAATTGTTCAGATAATTGTCTGTTCGTGACAGGATGTGGTGCAGTCACATTGAGCGGCCCTTTAATTTGTTCTGTTAAAGCAAATTGTATTAAACCGACGACATCATCAATATGCACCCAAGATACCCATTGCTCTCCATTTCCAATTCTTCCTCCAATGTAATATTGAAATGGTTTAGCCATTAATGGGAGTGCTCCATCTTCGCCAAATATGACACCGAAACGTGCAAGTACTGTTCGTATATCCATAGATGTAGCTTCAAGTGCTGTTTTTTCCCATGCTTCTGTTACTTCAGCAAGAAAATCATTCCCTTTGTCAGGACTTCTTTCAGTGAATTCTAGCGATTGTGATGTACCGTAATAGCCAATAGCAGATGCATTAATAAATACGTTCGGCTTTACTGGCATCTGACGCATTAATTCTATCAGCTCATATGTTGCATTGATTCTGCTCTGGTAGATACGGTCTTTTTTGCTTTTTGTCCAATAACCGAATAATGTATCACCAGCTAAATTAATGACAGCATCTATTGTGGGAAGATGTGCTAATGGTTGATCCTCGTCATGTAACCATCTAATATAGCGTACCTGATTTGTTTCTTCATATTTATCTGGATTCCTTGTTAAAATATAAATCTGATTATCATTATTCTGTAATCTTGCTGTTAAATGTGTACCAACAAATCCAGTACCACCAGCAATTAATATATTCATCTTGTGCCCTCCTAATTTTTAGAACGAATGTTTGTGTGGTAAACTATTGACTAGAGGTGAAGAAAAATGCCAATTATAACTAAGATATCTGTTCAGAAAAAATTAAAGCATCGATATAATATTTTTTTGAAAGAAAATGAAAATGATAAAGAATATTACGGCTTCAGCATAGATGAAGATTTACTTATCTTTTATCATTTGCATAAAGGTCAACAATTAAATCAAGATCAATTGACTCAAATACAAGAAAAAGATACCTCTTATAAAGTATATACCCAATCTTTGAAGTATTTAAGTTATAGAATGCGTTCAAAGCAAGAATTAATCAAATATTTACAAAGTAAAGAGATGGAAATGTCTTATATTGATGAAGTAATAACCAGATTAGAGCGAGAAGGGTTACTTGATGATTTAGCATTTAGCGAAGCATTAGTACGTACTAGAATGGAAACATCGTCTAAAGGTCCACTTCTAATTAAGAAGGAATTAATGGATAAAGGCATTGCACCGAATTATATAGAACAAGCGCTGAGTCACTTTACATATGAGAAACAATTAGATAAATTGCATAAATTATATGAAAAGAAAATGAACCGTACATCTAAGAAATCTTATAAACAACAATTAGATACGGCAGTACAATCTCTTATTCAAAAAGGATACACGATGGAAGTCATTAAAGAAATGCTTTCACAAATCAACACAGATAAAGATATGGATGAGGAAAAAACAGCATTATACCATCAAGGCGAAAAGTTTCTTCATAAATACAAACGAAAAAAGACAGGATTTGAATTGGAACAAGCAATCAAAGCAGCATTATATCGAAAAGGATTCGATCAAGAACTTATTCAACAATTTATAGAAGAATATGTGAAGAATGATGGGTAAGGAAATGTCTTTATACAAAATACCGCTCCACTCCTTATGCCGTGTACACGTATAAGAAGTGGAGCGGTGCAAATAATCCATAGAAATAATGATTTGTATTATTGATGGATAA
The DNA here is from genome assembly GCA_029268495.1 of Gracilibacillus sp. GTDB lineage: Bacteria > Bacillota > Bacilli > Bacillales > Amphibacillaceae > Gracilibacillus > Gracilibacillus marinus. The sequence goes on along the minus strand of JAJUGF010000035.1, from coordinate 7,098 downwards.
GTGATGTGATTTGATGAATGGCATCTTTCACATCGTGTACAACATAATTTGCTTTTTGTCTTACTTCAGTTGGTGCATCCTTCATTGCAAAGCTATAATCCGTTAAACCGAACATTGGAACATCATTGAAGGAATCTCCAATTACAGCAATTTCATTTGGCTCGATCTCTAGTTGTTTTGCTAGACGTAACAAACCATCAGCTTTGCTAACCCCTTTAGGAACAATATCAAGGCATGTGGGATCAGAAATATATGTTTCGATATATTGTGAAAATTGTGCCTCTATCTCTATTTGAACAGAGACAAGTTGAGTTGTTTCACCAATAATCATGAATTTACTTACATGAATGTCCTCACCATAACGGTCAGCAAAATCGATTCCTTCCACTAAAGGATAATATAAGAAATTTTCTAAAGATTTGATTTGCTCATTTTTCTTAGAAATATAAAATTCATCAGCTGTTGTTACACAAACAAGGTTAGGTAGTGATGTAATCTGTTCATGAATGAGTTTACTAATCGACCCGTCAAATGTATGTGCATGTAAAGAGGAGTTATTTACATCCACAACGAATGCACCATTTTGACTGACACGGTACGCTTTTTGATTCATTTCTTTACAAATTTCAACGATATCACGGTCCATTCTACCCGTAGCGATTGCAAAGTCTATATCTAATTTCTCTAATGATTTAATTGCATGTATGTCATCATCTTTTATTAAATTTTGTTTCTTTAATAATGTCCCATCTAAATCTGTTGCAAATAATTTTATCATTTTTATGTCCCCCTCTAACAGATATTATACAATACATGTAAATAGAGTCGATAGTTTTTGTTCCATTTCTAATTATGCTAAAATAAAGTCAGATTGAATCAAGTATATAAATTGTAGTGATGAATCGTATAAAATAAGCGGTGGTGAAGCAAATGGAGCGTAGATATAGTACCTACACAGTAGAAGAACTTCGTAAGGAAATTGCTACATTAAAAGAAAAAGTTCAAAAAGCAGAACAATTAGGTAATGTAAGCGAATTTGAAATACTTCAACGAAAAATGCAGATGGCTGCAGCCTATTTAGTGAACCCTAAAGATTTCGAAAAAGGAAAACGATATGAAATGGTAGGCGATCCAGGACAACAATTTGAAATCACATATATTAATGGTGTGTTCGCATGGGGACATCGTGTGAATTTATTAGGTGAGAAATTTGAAGAAGAAGAAGCGGTACCATTATCGATTCTAGGTGAGAAAGTGGAGAAGGTGAAGTAAATGCATGAAGCTATCGAAATGTTAGCAGAAGAATTAAAAGCAAGAAATCCTCAATTATCGACAATTGAAGCAAGAAGTTGGGTGGAATTGCTTTGGGAAGATTTTGAATCAACAAGGGCGAAAGCAGGTAGAAAATACGAAGGTGTGGAAATGACAAAGCGAATCGTTCAATATTGGATTAAACAATATGGATCAAACTTAGAAGAATTTGCTGAGCGTCATCCGAAATATAGTAAAATGATCTATGGCAATCGTGATCAATTGCATTAATAAATGTTTTTAAATAAAAAAGAATAACCATTGTTCTTTACACAAAACACAAATGAGGCCATAACTATTGGTTGGCAATGAAACGGGTTGTGTGCTATAACCCGCTGCGGCTTGCCCACTCCCCTTTCCATGGGCTTTTTCCTTCAACTAACTTTTTCAAGCAAAGATCGCTTGAAAAAGTGGATTTTCAGGAAAAAGGGTCCCATAGGAGTGGGAGTGTGCGCCTGCGCTTAGTGGAGATCTACAATGTTTGGAAGTGCTTATATTTTGATTTATTACATATAAACATTTATTTTTTCATCATGGTACGTAATCTAAAGACAAAATTATAATCAATAAGAATAAAGCCAACGTTATTATGATCACATTAATTGTAGAGTAAAAATAGCGAAGGTGTCCGTTTCCACTCCTGTGGGATGTTTTTACCCTAAGATCCACTTTTTGAGCGAACTTTGCTAAAAAAGTTAGCTTAGGGGAAAAACCCACGGAAAGGGAAACGAACAAGCCGGAGCGGTTGCCAAGCACATATCGAATTTCAAAATTATATCTCACTTCTAACACACAAAAAATCCAAACGATCGATTCGGTATATAACTTTCGAGTCGTTTGGACTTTTTCAATCAAAGAATTCTTTTGTACTCATCTTTCTAAGACATAATCTGGTTCATTGTATTCAATTTACTCTGTAATTTCTCCTCTGAAAATACCCAACCTGTATAGGAATTCATTATTCGCATATTGTCATCAATTTGCACAACTGCTACAAATGGATAATGTCCATCATTTCGGTAACGTAAATCAATGAATCGAACTTCACTAAAATCATCATATACATTCCATTCATAACGATAAATTGGCGAGAAGGATAAGAATGCTGCAATATTTTTGTCTTTCATTGCATGTTCGAATAATTCATTATTTGGAATTGGAATTTTGTCAAATTGATCGTCGACTTCAATATGACCATCCTCAACTCTTCCAACAAAGAAATAATCCTTAGTCGTAATGGCAACACGCCAAATATTTTGTTTCGTTGTTGGAGAAGTAGCAATTTGCTCAATATGATCAAAATGTTCATGAAGTAATGTCACAATCTCCCGCTTGTCGAGGTATCTTTTAATATAATACAATAGAATAATCGCATATATAATCAACCAAGTATATCCGGGATTTGCTCCGATAATCCATGCGATAATCCCGATAATATGAATACCAAAAATATACGGATCAAATGTACTGATAAATCCATGAGCAATCCACCGCTTAGTAAAAGGTCGATATGCTTGTGTACCATATGCATTGAATATATCTACAAAAACATGTAGGATAACGGCTAGGAATGTCCATAACCATAAATGTAGAAAGTTCACACTAGGAACAAATAAATAAATAACAGAAGAGATTAATATGCCCCAAAAGATAACAGCAGGAACAGAATGTGTAATCCCGCGATGATGTCTTAAATAGGTAGCATTATTTCTCAATTTTAAAAAAGTATCGAAATCGGGAGCGTGTGAACCAACAATTGTTCCAACCATCACAGCAGTAAAAAGGGTAGAATTATCTGCAACAGTAGGATCAAGTGTTGCCAATCCACCTAATGCGATACCCATCGTGATATGTGTAGCTGTATCCATGTTTGCTGCCCCCTTTATCATAATTAAATCATATCAACATTGTACCATGAAGGATGATAGAATTGAAAAAAGATCAATCAACAGATGTGCCAGTCACTATTAATATACCCCAATTTCAACAAGACTTAATCACATGGTTTGAAAAAGAACAAAGAATCTTACCATGGAGGGAAAATACCGATCCATATCGTGTTTGGGTATCTGAAATTATGCTACAGCAAACGAAAGTAGACACAGTCATTCCGTATTTTAACCGTTTTATTGAAAAATTCCCTACATTAGCAGATTTAGCGTATGCAAGTGAACAAGAAGTGTTAAAGGCATGGGAAGGGTTAGGATACTATTCTAGAGTTCGTAATTTGCAAGCAGCAGTTAGAGAAGTTGTAGAGAAATATGACGCCAAAGTTCCTACTGATGTCGATGCATTAGCATCATTAAAAGGTGTTGGTCCATATACGAAAGGTGCAATTATGAGTATTGCCTTTAGTAAGCCAGAACCAGCTGTGGACGGAAATGTGATGCGTGTCCTTTCAAGAATTGCAGATATTGAAGAAGATATTGCCAAAGCAAGTACGAGAAAGATATTTGAGAATGTAGTGAGACAAGTCATTAGTCAAACAAACCCAAGTGCATTTAATCAAGGCTTAATGGAACTTGGAGCATTAATCTGTACGCCAAAAAATCCAAGTTGTTTATTATGTCCAGTCCAACAGCATTGCATTGCATTTCAAAAAGGAAAACAAACCGAATTACCGATAAAAAGTAAAAAATTAAAGAAAAAAACGATACATTATTATACATTTGTTATTGAAAATGTATCACAAGAAGTTGTTTTGGAAAAAAGGCCTGATGAAGGTTTACTTGCGCAAATGTGGCAATTTCCAATGGTTGAAAAAGATAAGGTAAGTGAGCAATTCATCGAAACATATCTGACTAAAAAATATCAGATATCATCAATAGAATTATATAAAATGGAACCAATCAAACATGTCTTTTCACATCTCACATGGTATGTTGATGTCATCTATGTAAAAATGAAGGACGAAGACATACAATTAGAAAGAAATGAAGAAATTGTAACAATCGAACAATTCAATGAGTATCCATTACCTGTTCCGCATCAAAAGGTATATGAGCAATGGATGAATATTTTAGCTGATTAAAACATATCCACGATTTTTTTTGCATAAAAAAATGATCAAAGGGCAAATTATATTTCGTGGAGGTGATTATAATGGCTAAAAAACAAAACCAAGCGAATGCAAGTAAAACAAACGCTCAAGAAGTAAAGCGTCAAAACCAAGCAGCAGCACAAGGTCAAGGGAAGTATGGCACTGAGTTTGCTAGCGAAACAAATGCTCAAGAAGTAAGAGCACAAAACCAAAAAGCTGAAAACAATAAAAAATAATAAAAAATAAAAAAACGCGTGAGCATTTTCGTTATGGAAGATGCTTGCGTGTTTTTTTGTCTTTTACTAATAAGTGTGTGTATTCGCTTTTTCCATGTATTATCGTTATAATAGTTACTACTAAAATAATTCAAAAAGGGGAGATACGTATGGATGGCCTAGAACCTGGCAAAACAATTCAAATCCAAAGCTACAAGCATAATGGTCAGCTCCATCGTGTCTGGGATACAACCACTGTTTTAAAAGGATCGAATAATCGAGTGATTGGGGCAAATGATAAGACACTTGTGACAGAAAGTGATGGCAGAACGTGGATTACAAGAGAGCCTGCGATTTGTTTCTTTCATGTTAAGTATTGGTTTAATGTGATAGGTATGCTTCGTGATGATGGAATTTATTATTATTGCAATATAAGTTCCCCATTTGTATTTGAAGATGGTGCTGTGAAGTATATAGATTATGACTTAGACGTGAAGGTATTTCCAGATATGACATTTACGTTATTAGATGAAGATGAATATGAGCTTCACAAGGAACAAATGAATTATCCAAAAGTGCTTGATAAAATATTACGGAATAATTTAGAACATTTAATACATTGGATCAGACAGAGGAAAGGACCTTTTTCGCCTGAATTTGTTGACCAATGGTATGAATATTTCCTAACGTACAGGTCATAAGAGAAGGATTGCGACTAGTAATGCAACATAGAAATGGAGTGAAGGATACTCTTGGATAGTATTAAACGTTATTTGAAATTTGTTTATCCATATAAATGGAAGATATTAATCACTATTTTAATAGGTGTAGTAAAATTCGGAATCCCGTTATTAATTCCATTAATCGTCAAGTATGTAATTGATAATATTATTGGATCAGATACGATGACGAATGCAGAGAAGTTAGAACAATTGTTTTGGTTAATGGGGATTGCAGGAGTCGTATTTATCGTATTACGACCACCAATTGAATATTACCGCCAATATTTAGCACAATGGACAGGTAATAAAATCTTATATGATATTCGTGAAAAATTATTTGATCATATTCAGAGATTGAGCTTAAAGTTCTATTCCAGAACAAAAACAGGAGAGATTATCTCTCGTGTAATTCACGATGTTGAACAAACAAAGAATTTTGTTATGACAGGATTAATGAATATTTGGCTTGATATGATTACAATATTGATTGCGATTGGTATTATGCTATCAATGGATGTATGGCTTACAATTGTAGCAATTGCTTTATTTCCACTGTATGGTATTTCGGTCAAAATATTTTATGGGAAGCTTCGTGCACTGACTAGACAGAGGTCACAAGCACTTGCGCAAGTACAGGGGCACTTACACGAACGTGTACAAGGTATTCCAGTGACAAGAAGTTTTGCTTTAGAGGACTATGAACAAGAACAATTTGATAGACAGAATAAGAATTTTTTAGATCGAGCAATTGACCACACAGAATGGAATGCTAGAACATTTGCAATTATGAATACTATTACAGATGTGGCACCATTATTAGTAATTGGTTTTGCGGGATATTTTGCCATTACACAAGGCTTATCTGTCGGTACGATTGCCGCATTTATTGGGTATATGGATCTTGTTTATAATCCATTACGTCGTCTAATTAGCTCTTCAACCGTTTTAGTACAGTCCATTGCATCAATGGATCGTGTTTTTGAATTTATTGATGAAAATTATGATATTAAAGATAAAGCAAATGCGATGCCATTAGATCATGTGAAGGGTGACGTCGTACTTGAGAATGTCCAATTCAAATATGAGGATGAGGAAGAACTTGTTCTAAAAAATATTTCATTAAATGTGAATAAAGGTGAAACCATTGCGCTTGTTGGAATGAGTGGTGGTGGTAAATCAACCATTATTAGCTTGATCCCACGTTTTTACGATGTGACACAAGGTCGGATTTTAATTGATGGAAAAGATATTCGTGATGTACAAGTTCGGTCATTACGTGATCAAATTGGAATGGTTTTACAAGATAACATCTTATTTAGTGAATCGATTGCAGCAAATATTCGTATGGGTAATCCAAATGCGACAGATGCAGAAGTAATCGAAGCGGCTAAAGCGGCGAATGCGCATCATTTTATTTCGGAATTATCTAATGGTTATGACACACTTGTCGGTGAACGTGGTGTGAAATTATCAGGTGGCCAAAAGCAAAGAGTAGCAATTGCGAGAGTATTCTTAAAGAATCCGCCATTATTAATTTTAGATGAAGCAACATCTGCGCTAGACTTAGAAAGTGAGAGCTTAATTCAAGAAGCATTGGAAAAATTAGCTTCAGACAGAACAACTTTCATCGTTGCCCACAGGTTATCCACTATTACACATGCGGATAGAATTGTGTTAATCGAGAATGGTCATATCGTAGAAGAAGGTACACATCAACAATTAATGGACAAACACGGAAGTTATTACAAGCTATATCAAATTCAAGAATTAGAAAAAGGAGAGTAATCGTTTAGATTACCCTCCTTTTTTT
>JAJUGF010000034.1 GCA_029268495.1 Gracilibacillus sp. | reverse complement strand
TAAAGCAAAATATCACCTATATAGGTGAAGAATTACTACTAGCATATTCTCATATGACAATAAATAAAATGACTAAATTTATTGAACGTTTTTATAATAATTGGGATCAAATGTTGTATGATCATTTAATTAGTAGGTATGAAATTAATGTGAATGAAAAATATACGAATTGTTCTACAGGCACGAAAAAGAAAGTAGCATTTATTCTAGCTGTCTCATCAAAGCCTAAGTTGTTATTGTTAGATGAGCCGTCTGCAAATGTAGATATGCTTTCTCAATATATGATGATGGAAGATTTACGTTCCTTACAAGATAGTAATAATAGTACGATTATTATCGCAACACATATGGAAGAAGATTTAAAAAAATTAGCAGACTATATTTGTATTTTAAAACAAGGCAAAATTGCTACATTCTCAGATAAAGATACATTACAAGAGAGTTGGGCACGTGTGTGGCTAGATGATGAAAGTGATTTATCTAACATCCAAACTTATTATGAAATGGAATCCAGATCCCCATTACAACTCATCACAAATGATATCTTTCAATTAGAAAGAGAACTACTAGATCAGCATGTTAAAATAAATCAAATCATTCGTTTAGAATTAAGAGAAGTGATTACGAAATACTGTCAGAAGTCACTGTAGTGTTTTTTTAATCATCTAATCCGAATATTAAAACCTGTATATGATGAACCGAGCTATTTAAAGATAATTTAAAATAGCTCGGTAGATTTATGGCATGATAACGCATGTAGAGTGATGTTCTATCTTGGCCCATTTAAAAAGAATTTCTGCAATCCTTCTACAATACCTCTAGCAAATGCTTTTTGAACAACGTGTTTTTGAATATTTTTTTCTTCGCTTTCATTTGATATAAATCCTAGTTCCAATAATAATCCGTGTTGATGATTTGTTCGAAGTACTTGTAAATCAGCTTGTCCTATTTCTCGATTGTCCATATTTGTTTGATTAATAATACCTTCTTGTACAAAAGATGCCAATTCTTTGTCTCTATCATTATAGTAAAAAGTTCCAACACCTGTGACCTCAGGTAATTCAGGTGTACTATTATAATGTATGCTTATGAATACATCTGTTGCTAATTGGTTGGACAAACTCACTCTACTTACTAATGGTAAGTATCGATCATCTTCCCTTGTTAGGTAGACGATGGCGCCATGTTGCTCTAAATTTTGTTTAAGTAGCTGTGCAGTTCTTAATGTGTACTCACTTTCGTAACGTCCGCTAACACCTATTGCACCGACATCTCTTCCGCCATGTCCTGGATCAATCACAATAGTTTTTCCTTGTAAATGTAAAGGAGAAAATGATCGGTTCTTTTTTGGCTCTTTCGCGATAATTTGTTGATTTACTTCAGTTGTTTTCTCATTTTTTTCATTCGTCACCGAAGAAGTATATGATCTATGTACCCAACCAGTTACATCTTCATCTAATTGTATTTGAACCCATTCACCATTTTCTTCTAAAACAGGATAAACTTCCTCTGGCTGGACTTGTCCGATTGTTTCATAATTTGTTCCTGGCCCTGTCCTCACATTTAGGTTTTCTGCTGTAATTTTTATTTCTTTTGCATATAGCAGTGTCGAGATGGAGAAAATACAGATAAGTATGAGAAATATGCTGATTACAAATTTTCTTTTCAATACAAATCATCCTTTCGATTATCTATCTATATATTACCAAATACATGAATGAGGTGCTAGGTTTTATGCGTTTACACAAAATGCAACAATATCGGACAAATCGATTATGTATGAAAATGAAACAGACAAGTGATGAAGTCCGTTTCACTTCACAACATGAAATTGCACAATATATGGTTATTCATTTACATAAGGGCCAAAAAATCTCTAAATTTCATAAAGAATCTTGACAAACCTGCAAATAAACAATTATTATAGAAATAATTGTATCAATTGATCGAAAAAAACTGATGAAGGAAATAGTAGTAAAGGAAAAGTAGGAAAGAGAGAGAATTCCTTAGGCTGGAAGAATTCTTGCTAACTGCCTTTATGAATAACATTCCAGAAGTGCTATGTTGAAAATAGTAAACATAGACGTATGCAGGCGTTAACTGTTTGAGTGGGAGTAATCATACTTCAACTAGGGTGGCAACACGGGAATACTCTCGTCCCTTTTTAGGGATGGGGGTATTTTTGTATTTTTTAAAACAGGAGGTATTCAGATGAAAGGACCAAGAGGGACACAAGATTTATTACCCGGAGTAACTGAAAAATGGCAGTATGTTGAAGATAAATTAAAAAATTTAAGTATGAGATACAATTATCAGGAGATTAGAACACCGATTTTTGAACATACAGAGCTATTCCAACGTGGGGTTGGCGATACTACTGACATTGTCCAAAAAGAGATGTATACATTTACTGATAAGGGTGATAGAAGTATTACATTACGACCTGAAGGGACGGCATCAGTCGTTCGTTCTTTCGTACAACATAAATTATTCGGATTACCGAGTCAACCGACGAAATTATTCTATATTGGACCAATGTTTCGCTATGAACGTCCTCAACAAGGGAGAATGCGTCAGTTTGTGCAATATGGTGTAGAGGCATTAGGTAGTGAAGATCCAGCAATCGATGCAGAAGTAATGGCATTAGCTTTAGAAGCATATAAGCAATTGGGATTGAAGTCATTAAAGTTAGTGATTAATAGTCTTGGTGACATTGACAGTCGTAACGCACACCGTCAAGCCTTAATTGAGCATTTTTCTTCTGTGAAAGAGGAACTTTGTGGTGATTGTCAAGGAAGACTAGAAAAAAATCCATTGCGAATCCTAGATTGTAAAAAAGATCGAAATCATCCATCAATGCAAACTGCTCCATCTATACTAGAGTATTTGAATGATTATTCTAGAAATTATTTTGAACAAGTAAAAAGGTATTTGGATGTAATGGGTATTTCTTATGTTGTCGACCAAAACTTAGTGCGTGGATTAGACTACTACAACCATACAGCATTTGAAATTATGAGTGATGCAGAAGGATTTGGTGCAATAACGACATTATCAGGTGGAGGAAGATATAATGGATTAGTCAGTGACTTAGGTGGTCCTGAAACTCCTGGTATTGGATTTGCATTAAGTATTGAACGTCTATTAATGGCGCTTGAAGCAGAGAACATTAGCTTACCGATTAAAGAAAGTATCGATTGCTATGTCATTGCATTAGGAGAAGAAGCGAATTTAAAAGCAGCTGCAATCGTTCAACAATTAAGACAACAAGGTATTCAAGTAGATAAAGATTATCAAAACAAAAAAATGAAAGCACAATTTAAAGCAGCGGATAGGTTACAAGCAAAATTTGTACTTGTCTTAGGTGAAGATGAACTAGCGAAAAATGAAGTTGCAGTAAAAGAAATGGAAACAGGAAATCAAGAAAATATAAAATTAGATGTTTTAACAGACTATTTAATTTCTAAATTATAGGAGGATATAGAATGTCAATGCGTACATATGCAGGTTCTTTATCAAAAGAGCAGATTAATCAAGAAGTAGTTATTAAAGGATGGGTTCAAAAGCGTCGTGACTTAGGTGAGATTATATTTGTTGATGTAAGAGATCGTTCAGGTGTTGTTCAAGTTGTATTTAATGGCGAAATCTCAAAAGAAGCATTACAAATTGCGGATAGTATCAGAAGTGAATATGTAGTAGAGATAAAAGGTAAAGTAATAGAAAGAGATCCAGAAACAGTCAATCCAAAGATTAATACTGGAGAAATTGAAGTGTTTGCTAATGAAGTAATTGTTTTAAATAGTGCAAAAACACCTCCATTCTCATTAGTAGACGAAACAGAAGTGAGTGAAGATGTTCGCTTAAAATATCGTTATTTAGATTTACGCCGAGACGTGATGCAAGAAACATTCAAATTACGTCATAAAACTACACAATCCATTCGTGAATTCTTAAATGAAGAAGCGTTTTTAGAAATGGAAACACCAATGTTAACAAAAAGTACACCAGAAGGAGCTAGAGACTATCTAGTGCCTAGTAGAGTACATGAAGGGTATTTTTATGCGCTACCGCAATCTCCGCAGTTATTTAAACAATTATTGATGGTAGCTGGATTTGAAAAATACTATCAATTTGCACGTTGTTTCCGTGATGAAGATTTAAGAGCAGATCGTCAACCAGAATTTACACAAATTGATATAGAAACATCATTTATGTCAATGGATGATATTATGACAATGACAGAACGAATGATGAGTAAAGTGATGAAAGAAGTAAAAGGCATGGAAATCCAAACGCCATTTAGAAGAATGCCTTTTGATGAAGCGATGGAACGATATGGTTCAGATAAACCAGATGTTCGTTTTGAGATGGAATTAACACCATTAACAGAACTTGCAAAGAATTCTAGTTTTAAAGTATTTAGACAAGCTGTTGAAGATGGTGGAAAGGTAAGTGGGCTAAATCTAAAAGCAAAAGCTGACAATTACTCACGTAAAGACTTAGACAATATGACTGACTTTGCGAAAATCTACGGAGCAAAAGGTCTTGCGTGGTTGAAAGTGGAAGCAGACGCCCTTGTAGGACCAATTGCTAAATTCTTTTCAGATGAAGAACAAGAAGAAATGCGAAAATTATTTCATGCAGAAGCAGGCGATTTATTATTCTTTGTTGCAGATAAAAAACAAGTTGTATATGATACATTAGGAGCATTACGTCTCAAATTAGCAAAAGATCACGATTTAATTGATAATTCTAAATTTGAATTCTTATGGGTTACAGATTGGCCATTATTAGAATATGATGAAGAAGCAGGTCGATATCATGCTGCACACCACCCATTTACAATGCCAGCTGAAGGGGACTTTGATAAGTTAGCAACAGACCCTGCTAGTGTACGTGCACAAGCTTATGACTTAGTATTGAATGGTTATGAATTAGGTGGAGGTTCGTTACGTATTTACCAAAGAGAAATGCAGAATCAAATGTTTAAACATCTAGGATTTACGCAAGAAGAAGCGGAAGAACAGTTTGGTTTCCTATTAGACGCGTTAGAATTCGGAGCACCACCACATGGAGGAATTGCATTAGGATTTGATCGTTTAATCATGTTGTTAGCAGGTAGAACTAATTTACGTGATACGATTTTATTTCCAAAAACAGCTTCTGCTTCAGATCCAATGACAGAAGCGCCAAGTGCAGTGGATGTTAAACAATTAAAAGAACTTCATTTAGAAATTAAGTAAGAAAGTTGTAATTGATTAATGAAATATTTTTTAGAAGAAATTCTTCATCAATAGAAATAATGGTATAGAAAATGTATTGGTAATATTTACATTCATTTTGTAACGATATTGTAAAGATGAATTGTTGAAAGTCTACGTAGAATATGCTATTATTTAATTACAAATTAACAATCCTGATGTGTTCGTTGGATTAATGGCGTTTTGACCGAACACCATTTACTTCGGGAGCTTACGTTCTCTTAGGTAGTGCATGCCATATTACTTATTGGTAAGATAGTGGAAGTACGAGATGAGAGACGGGGCACCCACCTGCCGAGAGCGGGTTCAAAACTTCATCAAACTGCGACGGCACGATCGGGATTGTCGAATGTAAAGTTAAAAGCACATCTGCATAAGATGTGCTTTTTTTGATATTTACGAAAATATAAAATGAATATTTGTGAATACATTAAAAATGGTAATAGAATCATTCAGATGAAACTATATAACCTCTCAAATCAACCATGAACGAACCACCATAGGTCCCTTATCGTACATTAGTTATTTTGCAACTTGTTCTAGATTCCCGTTTTTATCCATTCTGAATTTTGGAACAGGGCGAGTATCTTCATCAAAGACAACCATTTTCCTTGCACGTTCCACGATTTGCATAAATGCTTGGTAGTCATCTTTCATTGTATTTAATTCTCGCTCTAAATCTTGTATTCTCTTTTCGCTCATTAACAACTGATTTTGCAGTTGTTCTTTTTCTTTTATTAATCTTTCCATATTCGATTGCGAATATTTAGAATGTTGGAATTCTTTCTTCAAATTTTGTAAATATCTAATAATTTGATTCAAATCCATTGCATCATCAAAAACTTTAGTTTCCGTCGTAGTATTTGTTAAGATTGGTTTCTCCCAATTCCATAATAGACTTTCGTTCGATTCGTTATCTAATTCTTCATCAGGTAAATGAAGAGAGGACAAAGAACCATTTGTTTCTTTAGCTAATTGGCGCTTTCTTTCTTTTCGCTGTTTTTTTGCAATTTGGACGGCTTGCTCATAACTTTGGCGCACTTCTGCATTCCAACGAAAGCCACATGCAGCAGATGTACGGTTAAGTTTGTCTCCTACTTCATCAAAAGCCCTTAACTGTGTACTACCTTCACGTATGTGACGTAATACAGTTTCGGCTAATAATAAATCATCTTCATGTGACCATGCATCTTGGCGAACTTTGGCCATTTGTTTCACTCCTAACTTATCAACAATATGATAGATTTCTGCACTAGATTACGAAGAAAATGATATCTAGGCATCTGTTATTAGTTAGTTTGGCCAACTTCAAACCTTTTAAACATTATCTTTTTAAATTTTGATAAATTTGTTTCAAGTTTTTTTCGTATTTACCAGTTTCTTTAGGATGATAATATTGTTTGTTTTTAATTTTATCAGGTAAATATTGTTGCTTAACCCAACCAGACTCAAATGCATGAGGATATTGATAATCTACACCATGACCTAATTGTTTTGCGCCTTGGTAATGGCTATCTTTCAAATGTGGTGGAATCTCACCTGTATCGCCTTTTCTAATATCATTAAGTGCTGCATCTAGCGCTATATATGCGCTATTAGATTTTGGCGAAAGACATAGTTCAATGATGACAACTGATAACGGTATCCTTGCTTCAGGGAAACCAACTCTTTCTGCTGTTTGAATGGCTGCTAATACATGTGGCCCTGCCTGCGGATTTGCTAGACCAATATCTTCATAGGCACAAACAAGCATTCTTCTCGCAATACTATCAAGGTCTCCTGCTTCTATTAGACGACCAAGATAATGAAGGGCTGCATCTACGTCACTTCCTCGAATAGATTTTTGAAATGCAGATAATACATCATAATGGGCATCTCCACCTTTATCATGTGAAAAGCTTTTCTTTTGCATCGATGTTTCCGCAACAGATAAGTCAATGACTATTTCCTGGTCTTTATTTTTTGGAGTGGAGAATGCAGCTAATTCTAAACCATTAAGTGCTGCTCGTAGATCTCCATTTGCACTATTAGCAAAATGTTCAAGTGCCTCATTTGTTATGAGGATTGGAAGGGTACCTAGACCATTCGTTTTGTCCTCGATTGCTCGTTCGATAGCATTTATGATGTCCTGTTGTTGTAGTCTTTGTAATTCAAAAATGTGCGTTCTACTTCTGATTGCAGGATTAATAGAGTGATATGGGTTACTAGTGGTACATCCAATTAATGTGATTAAATTCGATTCTACATGTGGCAGTAAGAAATCTTGTTTTGCTTTGTCTAATCTATGTACTTCATCTAATATTAGTACAAGTTGCCCGTGTAACTTCGCTTCTTCCACTGCGATTTCCATATCTTTCTTCTTATCGATGGCAGCATTTAATAATTTATATCTTAATTTTAAACTATTTGCGATTCCAATTGCCATCGATGTTTTACCAGTACCAGGTGGACCATATAGCACCATAGAGTGGAGTATTTCTGCATCAATCATTCGTCTGATGATTTTGCCTTCACCAACTAGATGTGCTTGTCCTATAATTTCAGTTACATTTTTGGGGCGCATTCTAAATGCTAATGGTTGACGCATCGTATTACTTCCCTTCCTGTATAGTAAACCCAAGCAATTAGCTTGACTTTTATAACTGCATTTCTTAAACTATAATATTTGTAAGGTTTATTCTAATCTTTTAATTATAAAGTGAATCAAACAATCGTGCAAAAATATCGATTTGTCACCTAATTTTTCATTCGTGTTATAATGAAGAGAGATATATAAGATAGATTACCTTCATAAATGTATAATTAGTTCCTATTATAATTACATGTTTAAAGTAAAAATAGATATAAATAATAAAATGAGGTGGACGTATGAAAATCTCTACAAAAGGAAGATATGGATTAACAATCATGATTGAGCTTGCCAAAAATAATGGAAATGGTCCAATGTCATTAAAGACTATTGCGAAAGAAAACGACTTATCTGAGCATTATTTAGAACAGCTCGTAGCACCATTACGTAACGCAAGTCTTGTAAAAAGTATTCGTGGTGCATATGGTGGATATATCCTTGCAAAGGAACCAAATGAAATTACAGCAGGCGACATTATACGGATTTTAGAAGGACCTATTACTCCTGTAGAAGGAATCGAGGATGAAGAACCAGCAAAACAAGAACTATGGATTAGAATTCGTGATGCGGTAAAGGAAGTTTTGGATACAACAACATTGGAAGATTTATCGACATATGGTGAAAAAGGTATGCAAGATCCATATATGTTTTATATTTAATAGAAGGGCATGACAGTAATGAACGCTATTTATTTAGACCATGCAGCTACTACACCGATACATCCAGAAGTAATCGATGTGATGACAACAGTCATGAAAGAAACGTTTGGTAATCCATCTAGTGTCCATATATTTGGACGTGAGGCAAGAAAGTTATTAGATGAAGCTAGAAGAACAGCTGCTCAGTCTATTGGCGCAATGGAAAAAGAAATTATATTTACTAGTGGAGGAACAGAGTCTGACAATCTTGCGTTATTTGGTGTGGCTGAAAAGTATAGAAAAAATGGTAATCATATTATTACAACGAAAATGGAACACCATGCTATACTCCATACATGTGAACAATTAGAGAAGAACGGTTATCAAGTCACCTATTTAGATACAGATGAGTCGGGTAGGATTTCTGTCCAGGATTTACAACAAGCATTAACAGACCAAACCATTTTAGTCTCGATTATGATGGTAAATAATGAAACAGGTATGATTCAACCAATTATGGAAATTGGTGAAGTATTAAAAAATCACCAAGCATTCTTCCACACAGATGCGGTTCAAGCATATGGGATACTTCCAATTGATGTGAAGGACTTAGGAGTAGATTTACTATCAGTATCTTCACATAAAATCAATGGTCCAAAGGGAGTCGGCTTTTTATATGTCAATAACCAAGTTTCATTGAAAACTCAACAATTTGGGGGAGAGCAAGAACGTAAACGTCGTGCTGGTACAGAGAATATTCCTGGAATTGTTGGATTTCAAAAAGCAATAGAGCTTTCAGTAATAGCAAATGAACAGAGACGAATGAAATATGAAGCGTATAATGCTCAGTTTATAGATATTTTGGAAAAGTCGACCATTTCATTTTCAATAAATGGAGAAGAAGGCTTCCGTGTACCAACTATTGTAAATATTAGTTTTCCTGGTACAAATGTAGAGCAATTGCTTATGAATCTTGATTTACAAGGAATTGCAGCATCTAGTGGTAGTGCTTGTACTGCAGGGTCTGTAGAGCCATCACATGTATTGAGCGCAATGTATAAAGAAAATCATCCATGTACGACAAACTCGATACGATTTAGTTTTGGGTTAGCAAATACAAATGAAAATATAGCGGAAGCAGCACAGAAAGTAGTTAGTATTGTAGAAAGATTAACATCTAGATAAGTTGGTGAAAAATATGAAAAATAAAGCAGACACTAGAGTCGTTGTTGGAATGAGCGGTGGCGTAGATTCCTCTGTGACGGCATTACTATTAAAAGAACAAGGATATGATGTCGTAGGTATTTTTATGAAAAATTGGGATGATACGGATGAATCAGGCTTCTGTACAGCAACAGAGGATTTTGATGATGTTGTGCGTGTCTGTAATCAAATAGGTATTCCGTATTATGCAGTTAACTTTGAAAAGCAATATTGGGACAAAGTATTTACGTATTTCCTTGATGAATACAAAGCAGGTAGAACTCCTAACCCAGATGTTATGTGTAATAAAGAAATCAAATTTAAAGCATTTCTTGAGCATGCACTTTCATTAGGAGCGGACTATGTAGCTACAGGCCACTATGCTCAAGTAAGACATAATGGGGATAAAGTGGAAATGTTAAGAGGAGTAGACGAAAATAAAGATCAAACCTATTTCTTAAATCAATTGTCAGAAGATGTATTGAAAAAAGTAATGTTCCCATTGGGTCATATCCCTAAAAAAGAAGTTAGACGTATTGCAAAAGAAAATGGATTAGCAACAGCTAACAAAAAAGATAGCACAGGTATTTGTTTTATTGGAGAGCGTAACTTTAAAGAATTCTTAAGTGAATATCTACCTGCTCAACCTGGTCAAATGATGACATTAGATGGAGAGGTAAAAGGAACGCATGATGGATTAATGTATTATACAATTGGTCAAAGACAAGGTCTTGGTATCGGTGGACCAGGAGGACCTTGGTTTGTAGTAGGTAAAGATGTAGAGAAAAATGTGTTATATGTTGGTGAAGAATATGAGAATGATGCATTGTATTCAGATGGATTAACAGCAAATGAATTAAATTGGATCAATCATACTCCAACAAAACCATTTCATTGTACTGCGAAATTCCGCTATCGCCAAAAAGATAGTGGCGTCACAGTTTATCCGAACGAAGACGGTACTGTTAAAGTAGTATTTGATAATCCAGAAAGAGCCATTACACCAGGACAAGCAATTGTATTCTATCAAGATGACGTTTGCCTTGGTGGTGGGACAATTGATGAAATAATTAAAAATAATCAAGTCTTGGATTATGTTGGATAAAAGAAGTAGCGCAACGATTCCTGTTGCGCTATTTTACTATTTAAATAAAAATTCACATGAAATAGGTTAATATGTAGTTCTCTTTGTTTTTTCACTATATATCAAGTAAAATAAAAGTATCTGGAGGTAATAGTATGAGTAATATGGACAAAGGTATACAATATATGCAAGAAGGTAAATTAGAAGAAGCAGCGCAATATTTCACAGAAGCAATCGAAAAAAATCCGAATGATCCGATCCATTATATCAATTTCGGGAATTTATTATTACATATGAAAGAAACAGAAAGAGCAGAGCGTTTTTATAAAAAGGCTATCGAGTTAGATAAAGATGTAGCAACGGCATATTATGGTTTAGGCAACCTTTATTTTGAAGAAGATAATTTTAGTGATGCGAGAAAGTATTATCAAAAAGCGATGCAATTAGGATTAGAAGAAGCAGATGTGTATTTTATGTTAGGAATGTCTTGTTTATATGATGAGAAAGAAAAAATTGCTTTACCCTATTTACAACGGGCGCAGGAATTAAAGCCAGATGATAGTGATGTTGTATTTCAGTATGGATTAGCACTTGCTCAGACAGAACAATTAGATACAGCAAAAGAAATATTTGAAAAAGTACTCACAATAAACGAAGCTCATAGTGATGCGCATTATAATCTTGGCGTCATTTCTTTGTATAATAGTAATTTAGATGGTGCCATAAATCATTTTGATAAGGCGGTACAGATTCAACCTGATCATATATTAGCTACAAATGCGAAAACACAAGTAGAAAAAATCATAAACGAAGAGAGTTAAAAAGGGGTATTTTAGCAATGGAAATCGAACAAATCGTTGATCAAAAAAATTTCATAAAAGGGGAAATGATTCATACGATATTCGAAAATAAAAATGAACACTTTTCCATTGCTAAAATAAAAGTGATTGAAACAAACCAATCATTTGATGAAAAAGAAATTGTCGTAAAAGGGTATTTTAGAAGGTTAGATCCTGGTGAAATCTACGAATTTTATGGGAATATAGTAGAACATAAGCGATTTGGACGTCAATTTCAAGTAGATAGTTATCAACGCTTTTTACCACAATCAAAAGAAGGTGTCATTAGCTATCTGTCTAGTGATTTATTCCCTGGAATCGGTAAGAAAACGGCTGAAAAAATTGTTGACACATTAGGAGAATCAGCATTAACTCAAATTCTAAATGACCGTACAGTGTTAGAAAAAGTACAAGGTATTCCAAAAGATAAACAAGAGAAGATTTATTATACATTACACGAGAATCAAGGTTTTGAGCAAATTGTAGTAGAATTGTCCAAATACGGTTTCGGTTTAAAAATGGCTCAAAAAATGTACAGTGCTTTTCGTGAAGAGACGATAGAACACTTACGCACTAATCCATATTTATTTGTCTTTGAAGTAGAAGGATTTGGATTCTTAAGAGCAGATCAAATAGCAAAGCAAAATGGTATTCCAACTGATCATCCGACTAGATTACAAGCTGCTTGTATTTTTATTTTACAAAATAGTATACAAGATGGACATGTGTATGTACCGATAGATCAATTAATGCATGAGATGGATGAGTTATTGCAAGGTGAAAGAAATCACATTCAACCAGACAAAATTTCAGAACAAATTGTGGATTTAAATAAGAATAAAGAGATTATCGTAACAGATGGAAAAGTATACTTACCATCCCTTTACTATTCTGAGACAGGATTTTGCTCTCAAATTAAAAGAATTGCAAATAATGATTTGGAACGCAAATTTACAGATGCAGAACTGTTAAAAATAGTTGGTAAAATGGAAGAAGAAGAATCTATTAGTTATGGTAAAGAACAATATGAAGCAATAAAAACAGCATTAACATCTAAAATCATGATTGTGACAGGTGGACCTGGAACAGGAAAGACTACTGTAATTAAGGGAATATTAAATGCGTATAGTAAGATTCATAAACTTTCACTAAATAATGATGACTACGAGGAAAAAGACACATTCCCATTTGTATTAACTGCTCCAACTGGGCGTGCTGCAAAAAGAATGTACGAATCGACAGGAATTGAAAGTATGACAATACATCGACTGTTAGGGTGGGATGGTCATGAAACGTTTGATAAAGATGAAGAAAATCAATTAAAAGGTAAAATCATCGTCATTGATGAATTTTCAATGGTCGATATTTGGCTTGCATACCAATTATTCAGAGCAATTCCAACAGATATGCAAGTATTAATTGTTGGTGATGAAGACCAACTACCTTCTGTAGGTCCTGGACAAGTATTATCAGATATTCTCGCTAGTGGAGTGATTCCTAAAATTCAGTTGAAGGAAGTGTATCGACAAAAAGAAGGATCTAAGATTATTCAATTAGCACATGATATCAAAAATGGACAAGTTGGTCAAAATCAATTAAGTAAGGCGAATGATTTTAATTTTTTCTCCTGTAATGATTACCAAGTTGTGGACATCGTCACGCAAATCGTCAAGAAAGCACATGATAAAGGTGTAGATTTAAGACAAGTCCAAGTACTCGCACCGATGTATCGCTCGAAAGCCGGAATTCATACGTTGAACGAAGCTTTACAACAAGTATTGAATCCAAAAAAACAAGGTGATCGTGAAATGCGATTCGGAGATATCTCCTATCGAAAAGGGGATAAGGTCATTCAATTAGTGAATCAACCTGAAGATGGTGTATTTAATGGAGACATTGGAGAAATTGTAGCAATCTTTGAAAAGGACGAAACAAAAGAACAAGAAGAACAATTAGTCGTACAGTATG
>JAJUGF010000033.1 GCA_029268495.1 Gracilibacillus sp. | reverse complement strand
TGATTATTTTATTAATTGATATAACCTTTCCAATCCCTTTTTCACCGCTCTAGTACGAATTGTGAATCGATTTCCATTAAAAAGATGTTTAACAGTATGACAATTATCGTATTGATCACATATAGAAATAAAAACAGTTCCCACATCTTTTCCTTCAGACATCGTAGGACCTGCTACACCAGTAAAACTAATGCCGATATCTGATTGATACAATTTCTTCACTTGTTTCGCCATTAATTCAGCACATTCTGAGCTGACAGTACCATGCTTTGATAAAATTAATTCAGGAATATCCAGCACATGTTCTTTTGCCGTTGGACTATACACTGTTGCTGCACCATTTAATACATGAGATGCCTCAGGGATATCTACAATTGTACTTGAAAATAACCCCCCTGTTAAACTTTCAGCACTCGCTATTGTCAGTTGGTTTTCTTTTAATCGTTCTACAACTTTTTGAGCAATTGTTTCATCATCATATCCATATAAGTAATTCCCTACAATACTTAAAATTTCTTTTTCTGTCGTGTTAATTAATTGAGTAGCATCTTCTTTATTATCAGCAAATGCAGATAAACGAAGTGTTACTTCCCCTTCTTTTGCTAGTGGTGCTATGGTTGGATTAGTTTGATTGGAAATTAGAGTTTGAAGTTCGTGCTCTAATTGCGATTCTCCAATCCCAATAAAACGTAATACTTTCGAATGAATGATGTGGTTCAAATGATATTTTTGCACAAGATGAGGAATTACAAATTCACTCATAATTGCTTTCATTTCACTTGGCACTCCTGGTGTAAATATGTATGTAGTATCATTATAATCAATCGCAATACCTGGTGCGATACCTACAGAATTTTCAAATACGATAGATCCTTCAAAAATATTTGCTTGTTTTCGATTGTTTGGTGTCATCTGTCGATTGGTTCTCTTAAAATATTCTTCAATAGATTGAATAGTCGGCTCATGCTCTATAATTGAAAGACCTGTTATTTGTTGAAAAGCTTCTCTTGTTAAATCATCTTCAGTTGGACCTAATCCACCTGTAACAATAACAACATCTGAACGCTTTGAATTTTCGAATACTTGTGCAAGTCTCGCTAAATTGTCCCCAACTACTGTATGATAGTAAACAGAAATTCCATTATTAGCTAAATGTTTTGAAATCCATTGTGCATTTGTATTTGCAATCTGTCCTAATAATAATTCTGTTCCTACAGATATTAACTCTGCTCTAATTTGTTGACTCACTTGGAATCCTCCATCACGTGCCAATTTTTAGAAAAATACTCTATTCCAGATATTACAGTTAATAAGAGTGCTAAATACAGAAAGACTTCACCTAACGAAAATGGTAAAAATTGAAACGGGAAATCATTCAATAATAAAATAATAATAGCGAGAATTTGTAACACTGTTTTTAACTTTCCTGATTTACCTGCAGCAAGTACAATGCCTTCCCCAGCTGCTACTAATCTTAATCCTGTCACAGCAAACTCTCGACTAATTATAATAATAACAATCCAAGCAGGAGCTAAATCCAAAGTAATTAATAAGATAAAAGCAGCTGATACTAGTAGTTTATCTGCCATTGGATCTAAAAATTTCCCCAGATTGGTAACTAAGTTATACTTTCTCGCATAATAACCATCTAACCAATCTGTTGCAGACGCAATAGCAAATATAAGTACTGCAATAAATTGAGCTGTGTTTATCTCCACTTCAAGTAATGAAACAGTCCCCCAATCAAATGGATAACTTAACAATAAAATAAAGAATGGGATAAGCATAATACGTGATAATGTAATTTTATTAGGTATGTTCATTCTATTCACCTCTGTTTAATTGATAGAAACACCCCCTTTAAAGTACATGAAGGGGGCAAACATCTATTGTTTTTCTATGTTAATATACATATTTTGCGGGGTTGTTGTATTACCAATTTCTTCAGATAACTCTATTTTCTCACCATTTATAAAGAAAGTCACTGTACTTGGATTTCCAAAACGAATAAATAATTCTTCAGTTGAACTAATGTTGATTTCAGCAGGTGACTCCTCATTTGTAAATGTCTTGTACATAAATTGTTCTCCATTTACATCTTCCACTTGCATCCAATTCTGATCTGTTGTTTCAATTGTAAGAATAACTTCCGCTTCACTTGTACTTAACTGATAAGTGGATTCATTGTTTGCATATTGTTCTAATTGTATGGTTGTATTAGATTCATTTGTTGTATCTTCGTCTGACGTATCTTGTGTGTCATCTGATGCACTCTCTTGATTTTCCTCATCATTAGAAGGTTGTTCAGAATTCACTGGTGGTATTGTTACTTCGTCAGCAGAACCTTCACCACTTTCAATTGTGTTATCATTAGCGTTTGAATCATCTGGTTTATCATTATTTTGAAGGGCCCAGTAAATAACAAGAATACCAATGATTAATACAATGACAATAATAGTAGGTAAAAATGAAAAGAAACTAGGTGTTTTTGAAATTGGTTTATTCTTCTTGCTACTGCTAACTCTTGATAAAGCTACTTTCTCTTCTTTATCAAATGGTAAATCACGTTCATATTCACTCATCAAATCTTCTGCATTCAATTGCAATGCCGTTGCATATTCTTTAATAAATGCTCGAACATAAAAAGAACCTGGCATTATTTCAAATCTTTCTTCCTCAATTGCGTGTAAATAACGCGTTTGAATCTTCGTTTGTTTTTGAATATCTTGTAATGACAAATTTTTCGCTTCACGCTCTTGTTTTAATCTTTCTCCTATTCCCATATATAACACCATCCATCATCAATCTTTAAAAAATACATATATTACACGATTATATTGAAATAATTAGTAGTAATTGTAGAAATTATATTTAAAGATACTTTTTATTGCCTTAAATTAAATCACAAATGCTTGTTCTCGCGACTCTTCTACAAAATTTTAGTATAAATTATTATATATTTCAATCATATCTTAAAAATGTAGTGAAGAAAAGTGAAAACCTCTTTTCTCCATTCCTATTCCAAATGAAGAATGAAAAACGTGAACAAAAATAGTATAACATGTAAAAAACCTTAATCCACTATTAATTTAGTTGAATTAAGGTTTATTTTAAAGACAATTACAAAACAGAATTTACATCTGTCAAATGCAAAATCATACCCGCATTATTTTGATCCTTCATTTTGTACTAGTTTTACCATTATATTTGCAATCGCATGTTGCTCTTTTTCATCTGCTGCGTTCCATAAATCTCTAAGAATCTGTTCATGGTCATTCTTTGCTTGAACTTCTGTTGATAAATAATTTCCTATATCAAATGCAAGTTCAGATATCGCTTTGTTACTCATACCATTTCCTTGAGCTTCATGTAATCGGTCACCTAAGAAGTCTTTCCATGATTCGAAGTTATCTAATACAGACATAATTTAACCTCCTTTATAATAGATGCAAATATATTTTTCGTAATAAACAAAAAAATATACATCTAAATAAGGAAAATTAAATTATGACCAACCTCCATTCACACGAATAGATTCCCCTGTTATATATCGCGCTTTTTCACTTAACAAAAACATAACCGAATGAGCAATATCTTCTGTTAATCCGGGTCCTTGTAATGGTATCTCTTGTACTAATACTTCTTTTTCTTCTTGTGATAAATGATGGTTCATCTTTGTTTCAATATAACCTGGAGCAACTGCATTTACTCTAATACCACTAGGTCCAAGTTCTTTTGCTAAACTTTTTACAAATAACTCTTGGCTACCTTTTACAGACGAATATGCTACTTCACAACTTGCACCTACTTCTCCCCAAATAGATGTAACTAGAATAAGTTGGCCATTCTTCTTATGAATCATGTATGGTATCACATGCTTTGAAATTTTCCATACTGCATGCACATGTAAATGAATCATTGCATCCATTTGATGATGTGACATTTCCTGAAATAAACCGATAAATGATTTACCATTAGCAAAAATAACACGATCTATTTCTTTTGGCAATTGCTCTAATAATGTCACGAGCCCATCATTATTACTTAAATCAGCTTTTAATAATACAATGGACTGTTCCCCGTCTTTATTCATATCTAATTGGGGTTTATTTTGAAAATAATGAAGATAAAGATTATCTCCCTCTTTCATTAAGTGTTTCGTTATTTCTAGTCCTATATCTCCGCTAGCTCCAACAACTAATGTATTTCTCCTCAATGTATTCACCTTTACTATTACTTATTGTTTACATAACAAACAGATAGTTGTTTTTCATTAATCCAGTTAGACAGAAATTCTTGCATTTCTTGATATGTTAATTGTTCAAACCACTCGATACTTTCGAACAAATCAATACCAATTAATTGATAATGAGAGTATTGATTAGCTATAAATTCTAGAGAGTTAAGAGAACGTATCAAATGGCCAAGCTTTTTACGTTTTATTCTGTCAAATGTTTCTTCATCTAGTGATGCCTTATTAACAGATAGTAATATATGTTTAATCGCATTAGCTAATTCCACAGGTTTCTTTGAATTTCCACCAATAATGGAGAATCCAAATTCTTTTTCAAGATGCGTTTCACAACCGAAAGACTGATCAATTAATCCTTCCTCATACAACTGTTCGTATGCGTACCCACTTCGAGAAAAAATAGCATCCATTGCAATGTCCATTAAGTATTCCTTTTTCATGAATGCTTTAGGATCTGTTGGTATATCTACTTCCTTTACACCAACTAATGCTTTCGGCACATTTACAGGCATCGTAATTTCCAATTCTTTTTCTGCTACTTCCGCTTGTTCCACCGGAAATTTTCTTGTGATTGGTTCTGGTGGTGCAAATTCTTTAGCTAATTGATTTGTTTCAATTAGTTTTATTGTCTCATCTACGTCAATATTTCCAGCAACAAACAATACCATATTACTCGGATGATAAAATGTATTGTAGCAAGTGTACAAGTCATCTTTTGTTATTTTATTAATAGAATCAACTGTACCTGCTATATCTATTTGAACTGGATGTGATTTGTACATACTTTTTATCGTTCCAAAAAAAGCTCTCCAGTCTGCTTGATCATCATACATTTTGATTTCTTGTGCGATAATTCCCTTTTCCTTCTCAACAGATTGCTCAGAAAAGTATGGCATTTGTACAAAATCGATTAAAACCTTTAAATTTTCCATTATTTTAGACGTGGCAGAAAACAAATAAGCTGTTTTTGTAAAAGATGTGAATGCATTGGCAGAAGCACCTAATTTCGAAAAATCATGAAACACGTCTCTGTCTTCTTTTTCGAATAATTTGTGTTCCAAAAAATGCGCGATCCCATCAGGAACTGTAATTAGTTTCTCTTCATTTAAAGGGACAAATGATTGATCAATTGAGCCATAATTAGTTGTAAAAATAGCATATGTTTTGGCCATTTCCTTTTTCGGTAACAAAAATACTCTTAATCCATTAGGTAATGTTTTGTTGTAGATTGTCTCATCAATTTGGTTGTAATATAGTTTCTCCATCTTATCCCTCCTCACTTGTAAGTAAATAAGTCATATTAAGGACTATCTTTTTACTTACATCTAACACATCTTGCTTCGTCACTCGCTTTACATCTGCAATTAAATCTTCTGGAAATTTGTCAGAATTAGCTAAAACACTCTGATAATGTAATTCAATCATTCCTTGTGGATTGTCCAACGTTTCTTTCAGTTGATTTATTGTCATTTCTTTCGTTTCTTCTACTTGCTCTTCTGTAAATTGTCCGCTTCTCATTTGCTCCATTTGTTCCAATATAATTTCTTTCGCTTTTTCGTATTGGTTAGGAGCAATACCGCTAAATACAAATAATAAACCTTTATGACTCTCTATTCTCGATGCAGCATAGTATGCTAAACTATGTTTTTCGCGTACATTCATAAATAACTTAGAGCTTGGAAATCCTCCAAAAAGTCCGTTAAATACATGAAGTGCTGCATAATCTTGATCATTAAATGTTATATTTGTGCGAAATCCAAAATGCAATTTAGCTTGTTGTATTTGATCATGTTCAACTAAGACTTTATCTACGCTATGATGAGAGTTCGATTTTTTTGTAGCTATACTTGCTTGTTTTTTTCTGTTAATTGTCTCATCAATTAATTTTTCGATCGGCGTATTTTCAATATCACCAACAACATAGACATCTAATCGATCACTTGTAAGTAACTCTTCGTAATAATTGTATAAACTTTCTGATGTGATTGTATCTAAATCTTCCTCATAACCATGTACCCGTAGATGATACGGTTCGTCTGCACACATTTCTTCAATCATTCTTGTATTCGCCAAACTCATTTTATCTTCGTTTAACGATTCCATTTTGTTTTTAAGTGTTTGCTTTTCTCTCTCGAGTATTTTGTTATCAAATCCATTATTTTCTAACTTCGGGTTGTAAATTACATCTTTTAATAATTGAAGTGCTTCTTCAATTAAAGAACTTTTATCTTGTAAAAATTGATCATTAATGATTTCAAGGCGAAATGTTAATATGCTGTTTTCTCCTTTTTTGCTACTGTCAATATGTAAAATGGCACCATACAATTCATCTAATTTTTGACGTAGTTTTGTTGCTGTTGGATATGTAGCAGTTGCTTGTTGTAATAAATAAGGTAATAAAGCTCTATTCGTTACTACCTCTCGACATAATTCTGTCGTAAATTTAAGTGATAAATGAATGGTTTTGAACTTTTTAGTCTGTAATAAATGTAAATCATACCCATCTTTATTCATTATTTTCTCCATTTGATTACTCCTTTTTGTTTAGTGTTCGATATTAAATGAATCTTTCATCCTTTTCATACTTCATAGACTTATTTTCTATTGTATCAAATTATCATACTTATTATGCTTATAGAAAGTATTTTTAAAGATGAACTGTGCTACTTAGGTTTAAAGAAAAAAGACCCGGTTTATGCCAGATCTTCAAAAATTCAATATCCTATCATTTGTGTAATTTTTTACATTCTTTTTCTTAGTACATAAAAACTAAATACATCTGATCGAAAGAAATTAGCTGAATATAAAACAGGCTCATTATCTTTTGTATAATGCATTTGTCTTAATAAGAGTAATGCTTGATCTGGTTCACAATTAAGCATTGGTGAAATACGCTCATGATAACCAATTGGTTCAATATATGCAACTGCATAGTCTATTTCTTTTTTTGCATAAGATTTTAGTGCTTGAAAAATAGACTCTTGAGAATGTATTAATTCTAACGGCATTAATCGGTGATCAATCCGATCAATACAGTACACGACCGGATCTCCATCTGCTGTTCGAATTCTTTCCAATTGAGCAAAAGTGTCTATCTCCATAGGCTCAAATCGTTTTTTGTCTTCATCTGTCGGGGTGGTTAATTCAACAGAAATATATTGTACTCCAGGTTTTTTACCTGATTGTCTTATCATTTCTGTTACGCTACCTAACTGTTCGATCCCAGATGAAAAAATTGGTTTCACATGCACAAAAATCCCGACACCTGGACGTCTAATAATGTATCTCTCTTGTTCTAATATATAGATAGCTTCTTGAACCTCTCTTTTCGTGACACCAAACTGTTGCGCAAGCTCATATTCAGTTGGTAATTTTTCTTTTTCTTTATAATGACCGTCTTCTATTAATGACTTTATTTGTTTTAATACCGGAGTTGTTGATCCATTATTCATACCAGATAACATATTTTCCCCCAACCAATCTTATCCCATAAAAGATTATTATTAAAAATAAATATACCATTTTTAGTTATAATAATAAAGAAGTATTTATTAAATTCACTACTAATGTTCTATTTCTAATGTAGCATTTCATTTTATTCTATTGTGGATTCTTCATTCACCAAACTTTTTAGCACAGTACGTGGTTTTGATCCTTCATAAGGGCCTACTATACCTCTTTCTTCCATTGCATCAATTAATCGAGCGGCACGAGTATAACCGACTCTAAATTTCCGTTGCAACATGGAAACACTAGCACTTTGCATTTCTAACACTAATGCTACCGCATCATCGAAAAGTTCGTCATCCACTTCTTCTTTCACTTCATTCTCTTCTTCAGGTATCATTTCCTCTTGATATTGGGCCTTTTGTTGCTCGATACAGTGATCAACAACTCTTTCTACTTCTTCATCAGATAAAAAGGCACCTTGTATTCTAATTGGCTTTGACATGCCTACAGGGATAAATAACATATCCCCACGTCCAAGTAATTTTTCAGCTCCACCAGAATCTAGAATCGTGCGTGAATCTGTTTGAGACGAAACACTAAAGGCGATTCGAGAAGGAATATTAGCTTTAATCACACCTGTGATGACATCAACGGATGGTCTTTGCGTAGCGATAACTAAGTGAATACCTGCAGCACGGGCCATTTGCGCTAATCGTGTGATCGCGTCCTCCACATCATTCGATGCGACCATCATCAAATCTGCTAATTCATCTACAATCACAACAATGTATGGTAATAAAGGTTGTGGATTCTCCTTTTCTGCATTCATTTTTGTGACGTATTCATTATATCCTTCCATATTACGAGTACCAGTCTCAGAAAATAAATCATACCTACGTTCCATTTCCGCAACAATCTTTTTTAGTGCCCTTGATGCTTTTTTTGGATCTGTTACAACAGGTGATAGTAAATGAGGGATACCATTGTATACATTTAATTCTACCTTTTTCGGGTCAATCATCATCATTTTTACTTCATGCGGTTTTGCATACATAAGAATACTAGTAATAATTCCATTTATGCACACACTTTTCCCGCTACCTGTTGCTCCTGCTACTAACAAGTGAGGCATTTTGTTTAATTCTGCAACAACAGATTCTCCTGATATATCTTTACCTAATGCAAAGGATAGTTTGTTCTTCGATAATTGCTTTTTCGCCTCTAATACTTCACGTAGAGAAACCATCGCCGTTTCTTCATTTGGCACTTCAATTCCTACAGCTGATTTACCTGGAATTGGTGCTTCAATTCGAATATCCTTTGCAGCTAGTGCTAGAGCTAAATCATCATGCAAACTTACAATTTTACTAACTTTAACGCCTGCTTCAGGATAGACTTCATATTTTGTCACAGATGGTCCGACATGAACTTTCGTAACGCGTGCTTTCACTCCAAAACTATGAAATGTTTTTTCTAATTTTTTTACAACGTTTTGTATCGTCGATTTTTCTTGTTGCTTCCCTTTATGTAAAGGTGCTTCTAATATTTGAATTGGAGGTAATTGATAATCCTCATTTTCATAAGAGGTTACAGACAATTGTTGTACATCATTTTCTTGATCTTCCTCATTATCCACACTAGATAATTGGTTCTCAGATGAACTACTTGATACAATAGATGGTTCCATTGTTTTTTCCACAACATTTGGTGTACTATCAAGATGCCCTTTAACTTCGACCTCTGTTCCATATTCAATAGATGGTTCCATTGCTTCCTCTTCATTCGGAAGCTTGTCTTTCTTAGGAGATTTTTTCACTCTCTGTTTTGACTTTCCTTTTCTATTCGAAAGTAGTTGTTGAAAAATTTGTTTTGATTTAATCCCAAGTTTTTTTAATACATCACCAATTGAAATATTAAAAAATAACACAATACCAATTAAAATGATGAAAAATGCCACAATTTTTGCACCAATATCTGAGAAAAGAAAATACGATACGGCAAATAATATACTTCCAATTATTCCTCCGCCTAAATCATCTATCTTATTACTTCCTTTTATAAAATCTATATAATTAGAGAAGCTTTCTTTTACAATCGATGGGTCATTTTTTAATGCAATCGATGTTTCAAATAATTGAATATGTGACATTAATAAAACACCTGCTAGAATAATATATGTACTTATCCATTTACGTGAGACCATATCAGGCTGTGTTCTCTTTATCATTAAATATATACCTAGGTACATTAGAATGACTGGTATAACAAAATACCAATTCCCTAGAAAGAAGCGAAAAATATTGGACAATAATAAGGAGACAGCTCCTGCCTGAATGATGGAGGCACCACTCCCAAAAATGGCTAAAAATATTAATAATAAACCTAGAAGTTCAAATCGTATATGTGTCGCTAAATTTCTCTTTTTCTTTTTCGTCTTTGTTTTTTTTCTAGCCATAATCTCACTCCTGTTACTAGCTTAATAGAATAATAATGCGTGAATCGAATTACCCCTGCCGTATTTTTGGCAAGGGTAATTATACACGTCAAATATGTTTATACTTCTATTATAACATACTTTTTTATGAGAAGAGAAGTTCGTACAGATAGTCAAAAACAACCAAACAGTTTACATAATATTATTATTGTTAATTATTGTCCCAGGATGAAAAGCGTGTTCTAAGTAATCATATGGATTTGTTGATAATAACTGGTACATTTGAAAAGAACCATCGTCTAAACGTTGCACATAGCATTGTCGATTTTTATATACAATCATTTGAAATTGTTGAAAGTCATTCGCGTTAATTGGATAAACATCGTTATAGCATAATGGCGTATATAACATGATTACATCAATTCCTTCGATTGTTTGTTCTTATCTATCATTTGATTCAATTTTTCTAAAGCACCACTGATACCGCCTACTTCATTTATTAGACCGTATTCAACTGCATCTTGGCCAATTACATTTGTTCCAATATCTCTTGTTAGATTTCCCTTTTCAAACATTAGTTCTTTAAACTTTTCTTCTTTTATATTGGAGTGACTTGTGACAAATTGAATCACTCGTTCTTGCATTTTATCAATATACTCAAATGTTTGTGGTACTCCAATAACAAGCCCTGTCAGCCTTACAGGATGTATTGTCATTGTTGCAGAAGGCGCTATAAAGGAATAATCTGTAGACACTGCAATTGGGACACCAATAGAATGACCTCCACCTAAAACAATAGACACAGTGGGCTTTGATAATGACGCAATCATTTCTGATAATGCTAACCCTGCTTCCACATCGCCACCAACAGTATTTAAAACAACTACTAATCCTTCAATTTTCGGATTTTGTTCAATTGCGACTATTTGAGGGATTAAATGTTCATACTTTGTTGTTTTATTCTGTGGTGGTAACTGAACATGCCCTTCAATTTGGCCAATTATTGACAAGACATGAATATTAGAATCCGGCGCCTGTGGTACATTTGTCTGCCCTAATTGCTGTATCTTTTCCATTAATGATGAACTTGGTGATTCTTTCTCTTCTTTATCTTGTTTATTATTTGTTCCCATTATAAAAACCCCTTTCACCTCACTATTACTAGTATGGTCAAGGGGATTTTTTTCATGCATGATTATTACAGACGGTCCATAATCTTAATTAAATATTCTTCTTCAAATGGAGTTAACGGAACCAATGGTAACCTAACATTACCAACAGCTACCCCTTTTTGGTTGAGTGCAGCTTTGACTGGGGCAGGAGAAGGTGCCATGAACAATGCTTTCATAACAGGGAGTAGCTTTCGGTGAATAGTAGCAGCTTTTTTCCATTCTCCTTGTTCAAATAAAAGCAACATCTCTTTCATTTCTTTTCCAATAATATGTGAAGAGACAGAAACAACACCATTACCACCAATTGCTTTAATAGGTAATGTTAAACTATCGTCTCCGCTATAAACAGTGAAATCTTTATCTGTCTGCTCAATAATAGAAGACACTGCATCTAAATCTCCTGAAGAGTCTTTTAATGAAACAATATTTTCTATTTGTGATAGCGCAATAATTGTATCTACACTCAAACTCACAACAGAACGAGACGGGATATTATATAGCATTATTGGTAACGATGTCTCACTAGCGATTGTTTGAAAGTGATTGAATAACCCTTCTTGATTTGGTTTATTGTAATATGGTGTCACAATAAGCACGCCATCTACACCAATTTGTTCCGCTTCCTTTGTTAGCTCAATGGAGGCCTTTGTGTTATTACTACCTGTGCCAGCAATAACTGGAATTCGTTTGTTAACCACTTTTACTACATGTTTGAATAAGTCTATTTTCTCTTTGTGAGATAGTGTTGGTGATTCACCTGTCGTTCCTGCAATTATAAGCCCATCCGAACCATTTTGAATTAAGTATTCTATTAATTCCGATGTCTTGTTTACATCTAATTGATTATTTTGATCAAATGGAGTGACCATAGCTGTTAGAATATGTCCAAAAAACATAGTATGCCAACTCCTTTCTCCATACAAGGTAATCTAAATAAGACTTTCGTTATGCATCACTATCTAATTGAAATGCAACATGTAAAGCATTAATTGCTGTTTGTAAATGCTCACTTTTCACTAATACCCAAATTGTTCGATGACTGTCTGCAGATTGAAAAATAGGTATATGTTGCTGTGATAATGTCTGCACTATTTTGGAAGTGACACCAGGTAATCCAGACATACCTGCACCTACAAGCGATATTTTAGCACAATGTTGATTTAAGATCGGTATAATATTCAAATCTTTCAGCACATGAACTGCCTTTTCTTCATATTTATTTAAAATGGTATATACGACGCTACTAGGTGAAATATTAATAAAATCAACAGAAATACCTGCTTCTGCCATTGCTTTAAATACTTCTACATGTAGATTGCTATTTTCTGATTGATCTTCTACTCTTATTTGTGTTAAATG
The DNA here is from genome assembly GCA_029268495.1 of Gracilibacillus sp. Lineage (GTDB taxonomy): Bacteria > Bacillota > Bacilli > Bacillales > Amphibacillaceae > Gracilibacillus > Gracilibacillus marinus. The sequence continues at coordinate 985 of JAJUGF010000033.1, read as the reverse complement.
ATCCACATAAGCAATTCCTGTCACATATCTATCATTTACGCTTCCATTAGCATCTGCATGATCTTCTGTTGTAATCAATGTTCCTTCGTCAAGTTCCATTGTTGATCTAACACGTATTGGTATGTTCGCTTGCATTGCAATTTCCACTGCTCTTGGATGAATGACTTTCGCTCCTTGGTAAGCTAAATTGCATATTTCAGTATAACTAATTTTATCCAATTTTCGTGCTTTTGAAACTAAACGTGGATCTGCTGTCATAATTCCATGAACATCTGTGAAAATATCTACATATTCTGCATTCATCGCAACACCTAATGCAGTAGCAGAGGTGTCACTACCACCCCTGCCTATTGTTGTTACTTCATAGTCTTCATTTCTTCCTTGAAATCCTGTGACAACCACTACATCATGCTGATATAACAAAGACGTCATATGTTGGTTTTGTATTTGTTTAATTTGTGCATTACCAAATTCACTAGATGTAATAATTCCAGCTTGTGCTCCTGTAATAGCAATTGATTCAATATTTTGGCTCAATAGCTCATTAGAAAACACTACCGCGGATATCGTTTCACCACATGATAATAATAAATCTTTTTCTTTAGATGAGAGTCTTGTTGTATTTTCTCCGATTAATTGTAATAACGAATCAGTCGCATACGGATCAGGATATCTTCCCATTGCAGAGACAACTACAATCACTTTGTAACCATTATCAATCGCGTTTTTGACATGTTTGATTGCATGTTGACGGACATGTGTATCCCTAACAGACGTCCCACCAAATTTTTGAATCAATACTTTCATAAGGTCACCTCTATTTTTGTAACCAATTGTTCTTGATTAAAGATTCTGCAATTTGTACAGAGTTCCATGCTGCACCTTTTAGTAAATTATCTGATACAACCCATAAATGGAATCCTCTACTATTATCTAGATCTTTTCTCACTCTACCAACAAATACTTCACTTTTTCCAGATGCTGA
>JAJUGF010000032.1 GCA_029268495.1 Gracilibacillus sp. | reverse complement strand
TTGGAGTCGCCAAGGACTAAGAAGTCTACAATCTCGTTATGAAATCTTGCGTTATTCATCTTAATTGAACCGCCGTATACCGAACGGTACGTACGGTGGTGTGAGAGGACGGAGGTTAATCACCTCCTCCTACTCGATTGTCTAGGAAATTACAGGTATTTGCAAAAAGGGGGATGTTTCGATGGGGTTTTTAAAAATATTTAAAGAAGATATTGACGTAGTTTTTGACCAAGACCCTGCAGCTAGAACATACATCGAGGTTTGTTTAACATATTCAGGATTGCATGCAATATGGGCACATCGAGTAGCACATGCTTTTTATCGAAAGAAATTCTTCTTTTTAGCAAGAGTGATCTCACAAATAAGTCGTTTCTTCACAGGAATTGAAATACATCCAGGCGCTAAAATAGGACGAAGATTTTTTATTGACCATGGAATGGGAGTTGTCATTGGAGAAACGTGTGAAATTGGTGATAATGTAACCATCTACCAAGGCGTAACATTAGGTGGAACTGGTAAAGAAAAAGGGAAGCGACATCCTACCATTAAGGATAATGCGCTTATCGCAACAGGTGCAAAAGTGTTAGGATCCATCACTATTGGAGAGAATTCTAAAATAGGTGCTGGTTCTGTTGTATTAAACGATGTACCAGATCAATCTACAGTTGTCGGTATTCCAGGGCGAGTAGTTATCCAGAATGGGGAAAAAGTAAGAAAAAATCTTGATCATCATAAATTACCTGATCCTATGTATGAATTACTTAAAAATATGCAGACAGAGATGGAGCAATTAAAGCAAGAATTATCAAAAGTTAGAGGAGTGAGAGACAATGACAATTAAAATATATAACACGATGAAGCGTCAAAAAGAACCGTTCGAATCAATTGAACCAAATAAAGTAAAAATGTATGTATGTGGACCAACTGTCTATAACTACATTCATATCGGAAATGCACGACCAGCGATTGTATTTGATACAGTAAGACGGTATTTTGAATATAAAGGGTATCAGGTGGACTATGTACTCAATTTTACAGATGTAGATGACAAATTGATTAAAGCGGCTAGAGAATTAGGTGAGGAAGTACCGTCTATTGCGAATCGATTTATTCAAGCGTACAAAGAAGATGTGAAAGCATTAGGTGTGAAAGAAGCAATCCACCACCCAAGAGTCACAGAAACGATGGATGATATTATTGCATTTATTCAAACACTTGTAGACAAGGGGCATGCATACGAGTCTGAAGGAGATGTGTATTTTAAGACAAGATCATTTAGAGAATATGGAAAGTTATCTCACCAATCAATTGATGAATTACGTTCAGGTGCTAGAATTCAAGTTGGTGAAAAGAAGGATGATCCATTAGATTTTGTACTATGGAAGCAGGCTAAAAGCGGAGAGATTTCTTGGGATTCGCCATGGGGAGAAGGACGTCCTGGTTGGCATATTGAATGTTCAGCAATGGCGAAGAGATATCTAGGTGATACAATCGATATCCATGCAGGTGGTCAAGATTTAACATTCCCGCACCATGAGAATGAAATTGCACAATCTGAAGCAGCAAATGGAACCTCTTTTGCAAACTATTGGATGCATAATGGTTATATTAATATAGACAATGAAAAAATGTCAAAATCACTTGGTAACTTTGTCTTAGCGCACGATTTAATTCAACAGCATGATCCGAAAGTACTCCGTTTCTTTATGTTAAGTGTGCATTATCGTAATCCAATTAACTTTAGCGATTCTTTATTAGAAAGTGCAAAAAATAGTTTTGATCGAATTGAAAATGTATTAACAAATTTAAAGCATCGCAAAGAAACAAGCATGAATTTAACAACAGATACTGCAAGTTGGCATGAAAAAATTGCGAATGCAAAAATCGCGTTTGAGAAAGAAATGGATGATGATTTTAACACTGCGAATGCAATTGCAGTTATTTTTGATTTAGTAAAAGAAGCGAACACGTATTTGAATGAGAAACAAACACATACGGATGTCATTAATGAATTTGAGCAAACGCTCATTGCATTTTTGCAAATTTTAGGCATTACTCTTGAAGATGAAGCGTTACTTGACGAAGAAATCGAACAGTTGATTGAAGAAAGACTTACAGCAAGAAAGAACCGTGATTTTGCACGTGCGGACGAAATTAGAGATGAATTAAAACAACGTAACATTATTTTAGAAGACACACCACAAGGAACGAGATGGAAACGAGGATAGGTATGGATAAGCCAAGCGAGTTAAAAAGTCTAGCACTAGCGTATATCGGGGATGCGGTATACGAAATGCATATTCGGGAATATCTAATTAAATTAGGAAATGTGAAAGTACAACAATTGCATCAACAAGCAGTGACGTATGTCAAAGCAACAGCTCAAGCACAAGTTATTCAACAATGGCTTAGTGAAAAGCATTTAACAAGTGAAGAAGAAGCAGTTGTTAGAAGGGGGAGGAATGCGAAGTCTGGTTCCATCCCTAAAAATACAAGTGTACAAGCATACAAGTATAGTACTGCATTTGAAGCATTACTCGGGTTTTTATATTTAGATCATCAAACAGAACGCTTAACAGAACTAATGGATACGGCGATAACGATAACAGAGAAGGGAGATGGTGGAAATGGCACAAGAGTGGATAGTAGGTAAAAATACAGTATTAGAAGTATTACAATCGGGAAGGTCTGTAGAAAAAGTTTATTTATTAGACAATTTAAATCCGCAATTAGCGAACAAAATACAAGCAATGGCAAAGGAAGCGAACTCAATTGTTCAACGTGTTCCGAAGAAGCGGTTAGATCAATTGGTAGAAGGTAACAATCATCAAGGAATTGCAGCATTAGTAGCCGCATATGAGTATAGTACATTAGATAATCTATTCTCTATCGCAGAACAAAGAGGAGAGCCGCCATTCTTCTTGATTTTGGATGAAATTGAGGATCCACATAATTTAGGATCTATCCTAAGAACAGCAGATGCTACGGGAGCACATGGTGTCATTATTCCAAAAAGAAGAGCGGTAGGCTTAACAGCAACAGTCGCGAAGACTTCTGTCGGTGCAATTGAACACATTCCTGTTGTTAGAGTGACGAATATTGCCCAAACGTTGGATGAACTAAAAGAAAAACAAGTATGGATTGTTGGTACAGAGTTACATGCTACAGAAGATTATCGTGAATTAGATGGTACATTGCCATTAGCATTGGTTATTGGAAATGAAGGAAAAGGAATCAGTCGATTAGTAAAGAAAAAGTGTGATTGGACGATTACACTACCAATGAAAGGGCATGTTTCCTCACTAAATGCATCTGTTGCTGCTAGCATTCTAATGTATGAGGTATATCGCAAAAGGTATCCGATTGGTGAGAAATAATGGATGTATTATTAGTAGATGGTTACAACATGATTGGCGCATGGGAAGAGTTACAAATACTAAAGGATAAAGATTTAGACAAAGCAAGACAAATACTAGTCGAAAAGATGGCTGAATATCAAGCCTATCGAAAAAGGCGAGTGATTGTTGTATTTGATGCATACGAAGTAAGAGGAGTAGAGAATAGATATAAATCTTACCGAGTAGAAGTAATTTTTACTAAAGAAAATGAGACAGCAGATCAATGTATTGAAAGGCTAGTCAAAGAATTAAAAAATGTAAGAACAAAAGTATTTGTAGCAACATCAGATTATACGGAACAACGCACGATTTTCGCCCAAGGTGCGTTCCGTATGTCTGCAAGAGAATTAGATATTGAGTTAAAAAATATCGAAAAAGAAATTAATCAAGATATTATACAACATAAAGAACAAAAAATTCGTAGTAAAATCCCGTTAAATGATGACGTGTTAGAAAAATTTGAAAGATGGCGTCGTGGAAATAAATAGAAATAGCGGTTGACTATGCTAAAGCGCTTCCGTTATAATATTGCTATTATTAGCCTTGTTCCACTATTATTTGGCATTCTGCTAGAGGGAGTCCTGATTAAGACAATGCACACAGTAAATAATGATTTGGATTTTCAGTTGTTGGGAGATCAAGAGATAATTTTACTTATTCAAGATGGGGACACGAATGCATTGGACTATTTAATACAGAAATATAGAACTTTTGTCCGTGCAAAGGCAAAATCATATTTTCTTGTGGGGGCAGACGACGAAGATATTTTTCAAGAAGGGATGATTGGCTTATATAAAGCAATCCGGGATTTCCGTAAAGACAAACAATCTTCGTTTAAAGCATTTGCAGAGTTATGTATCACACGACAAATTATAACCGCCGTCAAAACAGCAACAAGGCAAAAACACATGCCTCTTAATTCCTATGTATCATTGGACAAGCCTTTATATGAAGAAGGTTCAGAAAGAAGTACATTGTTAGACGTATTAGAGGCGACTATAGCCATGGATCCGCAAGAATTAGTCATTAATAGAGAGAAATATGGCGATATGGAATATAAGTTATCAGAAGTGTTAAGTAGATTAGAACGAGAAGTATTGTTGTTGTATTTAGAAGGAAAGACATATCAAGAGATTTCTATGGAATTGAATCGTCATGCTAAATCGATTGATAATGCTTTACAAAGAGTAAAGAAGAAATTAGAGAAATATTTAGAAGATAGTGATATCCTTATTTCATAAGTCAAAATAACTAATTGAATCGTTGACACGTATGGGGAAACCATGCTACATTAATAAGGGTGAATAAATAATGGGGAAAAAGATTATTCTCGCGTGCGAGGTTTGTTATAATCGGAATTACAGTACAGAAAAAAATAGTTTACAAGACACGAGAATGGAAGTAAAGAAATTTTGCAAACAATGTAATAGACATACCATTCATCGAGAAACAAAGTAGTTTATACCTGTGTAGAACAGTTTGGAGGTACCAATCGTGAATCCAGTAACTTTTTTGAAAAATGTCAATCGTGAAATGAAGAAAGTTTCGTGGCCTAAAGGACGTGAATTAACTCGTTACACTATTACTGTAATCGTTACAGTTGCGTTTGTTGCATTGTTTTTCGCGCTTATCGATCTAGGGATTACACAATTATTAAATCTAGTAGTTGAATAAATCGTTTTTATATATGTTATACTATAATTAATTACTACTTTTTGAACCCGCTTGTCGGGTTTTTTAAATGGAAAAAAGTTCAAGCGCTATAATGGAATTATTTATTAAGATTAAGGGAGGGACGGGCGAATAGAACGCCCTTGGCTATGGAAAAAAGATGGTATGTCGTCCACACCTATTCTGGATATGAGAATAAAGTGAAAACGAATTTAGAAAAAAGATTAGAATCAATGGGGATGGAAGATAAAATCTTTCGAGTATTAGTACCTGAAGATGAAGAAACAGAGATTAAAAACGGTAAAAAGAAAGTCGCAAAGAAAAAGGTATTCCCTGGATATGTACTAGCAGAAATGATTATGACAGATGACTCATGGTATGTTGTGCGTAATACACCTGGTGTAACAGGCTTTGTAGGGTCAGCAGGTTCTGGTTCCAAACCGACACCTTTACTAGACGAAGAAGTGGAAATGATTCTAAAACGAATGGGCTTTAATGAGACTGTGACAGAAGTAGACTTTGATGTGAATGAAACAGTAGAAGTAACAGATGGACCATTCAATGGTTACTCTGGTTCCATTGAAAAAATTGATTTAGACAAACAAAAAGTGAAAGTACTTGTAAATATGTTTGGTCGTGAAACACCAATGGAACTTGACTTTTCACAAATCAAGAAGTTATCATAGACATTAGGCTGAAAATAAAATCATATTAGGCCTTGCATTTCATGTCTAAAAATGCTAAAATTTTTATGTTCTTTATGCCTCGAGTATAAGGTTATTATTTATCATAAGATATTTTGAGTGGGAGGGTAAAAAAACCCTATTACCACATCACGGACTTAAGGAGGTGTGTCTCGTGGCTAAAAAAGTAGAAAAAGTAGTTAAACTTCAAATTCCAGCAGGAAAAGCGAATCCAGCACCACCAGTTGGGCCAGCACTAGGTCAAGCAGGTGTAAACATCATGGGATTTTGTAAAGAGTTTAATGCTCGTACACAAGATCAAGCTGGTTTAATCATTCCAGTAGAGATTTCGGTTTTTGAAGACCGTTCATTTACATTTATTACAAAAACTCCACCGGCAGCAGTATTGCTTAAAAAAGCAGCAGGTATTGAAACTGCTTCTGGAGAGCCTAATCGCAATAAAGTTGCTACACTTAAACGCGACAAGGTGAAAGAAATCGCTGAGTTAAAGATGCCAGATTTAAATGCTGCTGATGTAGAAGCTGCTATGCGTATGGTAGAAGGTACTGCACGTAGTATGGGTATCGTTATCGAAGACTAATATTTCACAGTGTTGTACAGAAACGTAGGGTTGCGGTAGTGGAGACAAGCTTCATGTCGCAACCTTTGTTTTGGAGAAAATATATCGTTCATATAGAATGCCGCTTTAGATAAGTGGGAGGTATAACCGTTAAAACCACAAAGGAGGAAATAAAAATGGCTAAAAAAACAAAAAAACAACAAGAAGCACTAAAACTTGTTGATCGCACAAAAGCGTATGATGTGAAAGAAGCGTTAGAATTAGTTCAAAAAGCTTCTGCAGCAAAATTTGACGAAACAGTAGAAGTTGCATTTCGTTTAGGGGTAGATCCTAAGAAAGCAGACCAACAAATCCGTGGAGCAATGGTATTGCCACATGGTACTGGTAAAACACAAACTGTTTTAGTATTTGCTAAAGGTGAGAAAGCAAAAGAAGCAGAAGCAGCTGGAGCTGACTTTGTAGGAGATCAAGAATTAATCAACAAAATCAACCAAGGTTGGTTTGAATTTGATGTAGTTGTTGCAACTCCTGACATGATGGCTGAAGTTGGTAAATTAGGTCGTGTATTAGGGCCAAAAGGTTTAATGCCAAACCCTAAAACAGGAACAGTTACTTTCGATGTAGAAAAAGCTATCCAAGAAATCAAAGCAGGTAAAGTAGAATACCGCGTTGATAAACAATCGAATATTCATGTACCAATTGGTAAAGTATCATTTGATTTAGATAAATTAGTAGAAAACTTCAATGCATTAGCAGAAACAGTTGTTAAAGCAAAACCTCAAGCAGCTAAAGGTACGTACTTACGTAATATCGCTGTGTCATCAACAATGGGTCCTGGAGTAAAAGTAGATCCATCTGTATTTGCGAAATAATAAGTACTTGACTTATAAGAATGCATCACGTATAATTCTCAAGGGTTAAGTAATTTAAAATAATACATTATACCGTAGACAGTAGGTGCATCATGCTTAATATCCTGCCGAGGTTTGCCTGAATAGATAATTAAGAAGATGAATTCTTTGTTAGCAATCAGTCAAAAAACCTCCATGTCTACATGGAGGTTTTTTTCGATTCGGTATAATGATCGCATAACAGGAGGTGGAAACATGTCAAAAATTATCGAGACAAAGAAACAAGTTGTTTCTGAGATCGCTGAAAAATTACGCGAAAGCAAATCAACTATTCTTGTAGATTACCGTGGACTTGATGTTGCGGAAGTTACAGAATTACGTTCACAATTACGTGAAGCTGGCGTTGAGTTCAAAGTGTACAAAAACACAATGACTCGTCGTGCAGTGGTTGAAGCTGAATTAACTGGTTTAGATGATGCTTTAGTAGGTCCTACAGCAATCGCTTTTAGTAAAGATGATGTAGTGGCACCAGCAAAAGTATTAAACAACTTTGCTAAAGATCACGAAGCACTTGAAATTAAAGGTGGTATCGTAGAAGGTTCTGTTGCTTCTCTTGAGCAAATTAAAGAACTTGCAGAACTTCCAAACTACGAAGGTATGCTTTCTATGCTACTCAGCGTACTTCAAGCGCCAATCAGAAACTTTGCTTATGCAACAAAAGCAGTGGCAGAGCAAAAAGAAGAACAAGGTGCGTAATATTTTTCGTATCAAACAAATTACATGTTCGTAATGAATAATAATAATTAGGAGGAAATAAACATGTCTAAAGAGCAAATTATCGAAGCAATTAAAGAAATGTCTGTTCTTGAGTTAAATGATTTAGTAAAAGCAATCGAAGAAGAATTTGGTGTAACTGCAGCTGCTCCTGTAGCAGTAGCTGGTGCAGGTGCTGGTGAAGCAGCAGCTGAACAAACAGAATTTGATGTAGTACTTGCAAGTGCTGGAGCATCAAAAATCAAAGTTGTTAAAGCAGTGCGTGAAATCACTGGTTTAGGACTTAAAGATGCGAAAGACTTAGTTGATAACGCTCCTGGAGCAATCAAAGAAGGCGTATCTAAAGAAGAAGCTGAAGAAATGAAAGCTAAATTAGAAGAAGCTGGAGCTTCTGTAGAATTGAAATAAGAATAGTTTAATTAAGAAAAGCTCGCTTACTATAGGCGAGCTTTTCTATTATCTATGTTTAAATAAAAGGAAGGTGCCGAAATAAATGACCGATCAGTATTTTTCTAATAATCCGAATGTATCTAGCGAAAAAAGAACATGGACATACGAATTGTTAGAAAACAAATTGATATTTACAACAGATAACGGTGTATTTTCCAAAGGGGAAGTCGATTTTGGTTCAAAAGTATTGCTAGAGGCTTATGCATTACCACAAATCGCAGGTGCCATTTTAGATTTTGGTTGTGGATATGGTCCTGTTGGGATTGCATTGGCAAAATGCTATCCGGATAGAGACTTTGTTGGCGTAGATATAAATAAGAGAGCAGTAGATTTAGCGAATGAGAATGCGAAGCAAAATCAAGTAGGAAATGTCCGATTTATAGAAAGTGATAAATTGGAAAATATTCAAGGTGAGAAATTTGCTAGTGTGCTAACAAATCCTCCGATTAGGGCGGGGAAGCAAACGGTGCATGCTATGTTTGAAGATGCATACGAAGCATTATTGTCTGGTGGAGAACTTTGGGTTGTTATTCAGAAGAAGCAAGGGGCGCCTTCAGCTGAGAAGAAGTTAAAAGAACTTTTTGCTAATGTAGAAACGGTTACTAAAAGAAAAGGTTATTTTATTTTTAAAGCAGAAAAAGTTTGACTAAGATAGTTTCTTGTGGTAGTATTGAAAAATGCCAATAGAGAGAAAGTTTGTCAAGTATTATTTTTAAAAGATGTATAAAAAGATAAAGTTGTGACAAAACTATACAATATGTTTAATTTTTTTCGTTTGGCATTTTATTAGCTAATAGAATTCTCTACAAAACCTTTTAGAATTCCTTATTAAATTTCCACAGTATTATTTTGAAGCAATTGAATAACATCTGTTTTAACAGATGTCTATATAAAAACTTGTGAAAAAACACAAGTTTGTTCAGTTTGCAAAAGCTGAATTGAATTACAACACTTACTAAATTATACGTTCTATAGAGAAAATGTCAATTACCTATAGTAAGTAATGTATAAATGGTAGGTGTGGTTTCATTTGTTGCCATGCATGTGGCGAATATCCTTTATTATTGATCGAGAGGTGAATCAGTTGACAGGTCAACTAGTTCAATACGGACGGCACCGCCAGCGTAGAAGTTATGCGCGTATTAGTGAAGTATTAGAATTACCTAATTTAATTGAGATTCAAACAGATTCCTATCAGTGGTTCCTAGATGAGGGACTAAAAGAGATGTTTCAAGACATTTCTCCAATCGAAGACTTTGCGGGAAATCTTTCGCTAGAGTTTGTTGATTATAGTCTAGGAGAACCAAAGTATCCTGTTGATGAGTCAAAAGAAAGAGATGTAACATATAATGCTCCGCTTCGTGTGAAGGTTCGTTTAATTAATAATGAAACTGGCGAAGTGAAAGAACAAGAAGTATTCATGGGTGACTTCCCATTGATGACAGAAACAGGTACGTTTGTGATTAACGGTGCAGAACGTGTTATCGTATCACAGCTTGTTCGTTCACCTAGTGTCTATTTCAATGCAAAAATTGATAAAAATGGAAAACGTGGCTTTGGAGCAACAGTTATTCCAAATAGAGGTGCATGGTTAGAATTTGAAACAGACGCAAAAGACGTTGTGCATGTAAGAATTGACCGCACTAGAAAATTACCAATCACTGTGCTATTAAGAGCATTAGGCTTCAGTAATGATCAAGAGATTATTGAGCTATTAGGTGATAATGAATACTTACGTAATACATTAGAAAAAGACAATACCGAAACAAGCGAAAAAGCATTGTTAGAAATATATGAAAGATTACGTCCAGGCGAACCGCCAACAGTAGAAAATGCTAGAAGCTTACTAGTATCTCGCTTCTTTGATCCAAAGCGATATGATTTAGCACATGTAGGGCGTTACAAGATTAACAAAAAGCTTCATATTAAAAACAGACTATTTAACCAAGTATTAGCAGAGCCTGTAGTAGACACAGAAACAGGTGAAGTAATTGCGAATGCAGGGGATAAATTAGATCGTCGTTTATTAGATAAAATCATTCCATTACTTGATGCAAAGGAACAACCATTTGGTGAAACCATTCTACATCCACACGATGGCGTTGTAGAAGAACCAATCCGTGTTCAAGCTGTTAAGATTATTGACCCAACAGATCCTGAAGGTGAAAAAGTATTAACAGTAATCGGTAATTGTAATGTAGATAATTCAATAAAAAACATCTCACCAGCTGATATTTTGTCATCTATTAGTTATTTCTTTAACATTTTACACCAAGTTGGAGAAACAGATGATATTGATCACTTAGGTAACAGAAGATTACGTTCTGTTGGAGAATTGCTACAAAATCAATTCCGTATTGGTTTATCAAGAATGGAACGTGTGGTTAGAGAAAGAATGTCTATCCAAGATACTTCTTCTATCACACCACAACAATTGATTAATATTCGTCCTGTGATTGCATCAATTAAAGAGTTCTTTGGTAGCTCTCAGTTATCACAGTTTATGGATCAAACAAATCCATTGGCAGAGTTAACACATAAGAGACGTTTATCTGCGCTTGGACCGGGTGGTTTGACTCGTGAGCGTGCAGGTTTTGAAGTTCGTGACGTTCATTATTCACACTATGGGCGTATGTGTCCAATTGAAACACCAGAGGGACCAAACATTGGTCTAATTAACTCGTTATCCTCTTATGCAAAAGTTAACAAATTTGGATTTATTGAAACACCATATCGAAGAGTAGATCCAGAGACAGGCCGAGTAACGTCCCAAATGGATTACTTAACTGCAGATGAAGAGGACAACTATGTAGTTGCGCAGGCAAATGCGAAATTGAATGAAGATGGAACATTTGCTGAGGAAGAAGTAATTGCACGTTTCCGTGGGGAGAACACAATTATTAGTCGTGAGAAGATTGATTACATGGATGTATCTCCTAAACAAGTAGTTTCTGCTGCGACTGCATGTATTCCGTTCTTAGAAAATGATGACTCGAACCGTGCCTTAATGGGTGCGAACATGCAACGTCAAGCAGTACCATTAATGCAACCTCGATCTCCAATTGTAGGTACAGGTATGGAGTATGTTTCTGGTAAAGATTCTGGGGCTGCTGTTATTTGTAAATACGAAGGAATTGTAGAAAGAGTTGAAGCAAAAGAAATTTTAGTAAGGCGTATTTCAGAAGTAGATGGTAAAGAGGTACAAGGAGATTTAGATCGATACAAATTACAAAAATTTATCCGTTCTAACTCAGGTACTTGTTATAACCAAAGACCAATTGTAGAAAAAGGCAACCGTGTAACGAAAGGTGAAATCCTTGCAGACGGTCCATCAATGGAAGACGGAGAGCTTGCATTAGGACAAAATGTGCTTGTAGGTTTCATGACATGGGAAGGTTATAACTATGAAGATGCCATCATTATGAGTGAACGTCTAGTAAAAGATGATGTGTATACATCTATTCACATTGAAGAATATGAATCAGAATCTAGAGACACAAAATTAGGACCTGAAGAAATCACAAGAGATATTCCTAACGTAGGGGAAGATGCTTTACGTGATCTTGACGAAAGAGGTATTATCCGAGTTGGTGCGGAAGTAGAAGATGGCGACTTATTAGTAGGTAAAGTAACTCCTAAAGGGGTAACAGAATTATCTGCTGAAGAGCGCTTATTACACGCAATTTTCGGTGAAAAAGCACGTGAAGTGCGTGATACTTCTCTAAGAGTGCCACACGGTGCTGGAGGAATTGTCCTTGATGTGAAAATCTTTAATCGCGCAGATGGTGATGAATTACCACCGGGAGTGAATCAACTTGTGCGTGTATATATCGTTCAAAAGCGTAAAATCCATGAAGGGGATAAAATGGCTGGTCGTCACGGTAACAAAGGGGTTATCTCCAAAATTTTACCAGAAGAAGATATGCCATTCTTACCAGATGGAACGCCGATTGACATCATGTTGAACCCATTAGGGGTACCATCACGTATGAATATCGGGCAAGTACTTGAGTTACACTTAGGTATGGCTGCTAGACAATTAGGTATTCATGTTGCTTCACCTGTATTTGATGGTGCAACAGAAGAAGATGTATGGGAAACATTAGAAGAAGCTGGTCTTGCGAGAGATGCGAAGACAATTCTTTATGATGGAAGAAGTGGAGAACCATTTGACAACCGTGTATCAGTAGGTGTGATGTATATGATTAAACTTGCGCACATGGTTGACGACAAGCTTCACGCTCGTTCTACTGGTCCATACTCACTAGTAACACAACAACCTTTAGGTGGTAAAGCACAATTTGGTGGGCAACGTTTTGGTGAGATGGAGGTATGGGCACTAGAAGCATATGGTGCTGCATATACACTTCAAGAAATATTAACTGTTAAATCAGATGATACGGTTGGACGTGTAAAAACATACGAAGCTATTGTAAAAGGTGAGAATGTTCCAGAACCAGGTATTCCAGAATCCTTTAAAGTATTAATTAAAGAACTACAGAGTTTAGGAATGGACGTTAAAATGTTATCAGGTGATGAACAAGAAATTGAATTACGTGATGACGATGATGACGATGTACACTCTGCAGATAGCTTTAATCTTGAAATAGAAGAAACAACGAATTAATGAATTGTTGCACAGTCTTCCTAACTATTCCACTGTAATAGTTAGGAATCTGTGCCTTATAAACAAGCTATCACTAATAAAGTGAACTAATAAGTTGATGGTAAAATCCGAATGATTAAAGAGGGAGGTTGACCCCTTGTTAGATGTTAATAATTTTGAATATATGAAAATAGGTCTAGCTTCACCAAATAAGATTCGTTCATGGTCATATGGGGAAGTAAAAAAACCTGAAACAATTAATTATCGTACACTAAAGCCAGAGAAAGATGGCTTATTTTGCGAGCGTATCTTTGGTCCACAAAAAGACTGGGAATGTCATTGTGGTAAATACAAGCGTGTCAGATATAAAGGTGTTGTATGTGACCGATGTGGTGTAGAAGTGACAAAAGCTAAAGTTCGTCGTGAACGCATGGGACACATTGAATTAGCTGCTCCAGTATCACATATTTGGTATTTCAAAGGAATTCCAAGCCGTATGGGTCTTGTTTTAGACATGTCACCAAGAGCGTTAGAAGAAGTTATTTATTTTGCTGCATACATCGTAACAGATGCTGGTGAGACTGCTTTAGAGAAGAAACAACTACTCTCAGAAAAAGAATATCGTGCATATCGAGATAAATACGGAAATGGTTTCAAAGCACAAATGGGTGCAGAAGCAATCAAAAAGATTCTCCAAGACATTGATCTAGAG
>JAJUGF010000031.1 GCA_029268495.1 Gracilibacillus sp. | reverse complement strand
CTAATGGTGTTACAAATTTCGTTGCACCATTTGTCATGACTACTTTTACATCGGCACCTTTTTGTGTTAATTTACTTGTTAAATCAATTGCTTTATAAACAGCAATTCCTCCAGAAACACCTAAAAGTATTTTTTTCCCGTGTAACAAATCCATCATCCTTTCATGTATAGAAGAAACCCTCGCAAGCAACTGCACTGCGAGGGAACGTTCTTAATCTTCTAATCCTTCTGAACCTGGCTCAATTGATAACTTTTCCTCAAGGATTTCTTCAAGCGCTACTCCAACAAATGTAGCAGCTTTAGGATTTTCAATTTGATGTACTTTTGTATCTTGAATTTGTCTAGCTCTTCTTGCAGCTAATGTAACTAATGTATATTTTGAATTAATTTTTGATTGTAATTTGTCAATTGATGGTTCTAATATCATAATTAATTTCCCTCCAATAATGCTTTGTATTGTTTTGCTACTCTTTCCTTTTTACAATGTTCTCCTTGAACAATTGCTTGCACTTTTTTTACTGCATGATCTATTGTATCATTTACAACAACATAATCATACGACTCCATCATTTCAATTTCATTTCGTGCCTCTTGTAATCTACTTGCAATTAATTCTTCTGACTCTGTTCCTCTGTCTTGAATACGATTTTTTAATTCTTCCAAACTAGGTGGAATTAAAAAGATAAACACACCTTGAGGGAAGTTTTGTTTTACTTGCATTGCTCCTTGTACTTCAATTTCTAAAAAGACATCGTGTCCTTTTTCTATCATTTCTTCTACATATTGCTTCGGAGTTCCATAGTAATTACCTACATATTCCGCATATTCAAGCAATTTATTTTGTTCAATCATTTCTTTAAATTGATCATGTGTACGAAAGAAATAATCTACACCATCTTTTTCTCCTTCACGTATATTACGTGTTGTCATTGAAATAGAGTATTTTAAATTCGTGTCCTGTTCAAATAAAGCTTTTCTAACGGTTCCTTTCCCTACTCCGGATGGTCCTGATAGTACAAACAAAATACCTTTTTCTTTAATCAAAATAGCTCCTCCTACTTATTCTTCACTAATTTCATCATGACTAAGTACACGTTGCCCAACAGTTTCAGGTTGAACTGCAGATAATACAACATGATCACTATCTGTAATAATTACAGCTCTAGTTCTTCGTCCATATGTTGCGTCAACAAGTTTATTATTTTCTCTAGCTACAGTAATAATACGTTTTATCGGCGCGGATTCAGGTGACACGATAGATATGATTCGATTAGCTGAAACAACATTACCAAAACCGATATTAATTAATTTTAAACTCACTTAGTGCTCCCCCTTGTGATATATAAAAAAAGATATTGTATTAAGCAAAAACTTCATCGTTGTTTCTACTATCTCTACAAAACATTTGATTATTATCTTTTTTGTTTGAACTTACATCAATTGATTAAAACCCAACTATAGGAAGTTCTCTCTTTAATAACGTACATACATTAAATGTCTATGCGTTTTAATTAATACGTGGGGATATATTCCATACACTTGGGAGCAATCAAAAGTTGCAGTATATTGAAGATTTTGGATGAATCTCTTATGTATATGTTCCTGATACTCTATTATAACAATATTTCTTCGTTCACCCAACCATTTTAATTTATTTTCTATCTATTTTTGAATATTTTATCATTATATGTGATCTCATGAGTGAACTGTTTTAATTTATTTAATGATGAACCAAAACAAAAATTGCTATTTCTTCATTATTATAAACAGGAATGATGGTACATAAACGTTAGATAAAAAACTCATGATAAGCGTAAAAAAAATTGGTGTTCGTTTCATTTGTGTATGTTCATGGTATAATAGATGGATGAGGTGATAATTATGGCGTTTGATGGAATTGTAACAAGAGCAATCGTACACGAATTGAATCAGGAAATAAGTTCTGGTCGAATTTTAAAAGTATATCAACCTACGATGCATGAAATTATATTAACAGTACGACAATTCGGAAAGAATAAACAATTGTTACTTTCTTCCCATTCTAGTTATGCACGAATCCATATAACAAATGACAAATATGAGAATCCACAAGAACCTAGCATGTTTTGTATGATGTTAAGAAAATATCTAAATGGTTCTTTTATTAAAGAATTCAAACAAATTGAAAATGAACGTATTATTCATATGGATATCGAAACAAAGAATGAGATTGGTGATATAAGTCAAAAAAGATTGATAGTCGAATTAATGGGGAAACACAGTAATATTATTTTAGTTGATATAGAAAGAAATGTGATTATTGATAGCATTAAACATATTTCTACTGCATTCAATAGGCATCGTAGTATTATGCCTGGTAGTACGTATATTGCTCCTCCAAATCAGGGGAAAATAAATCCACTGTCAATAGATGGTGATACATTCATCAAAAAAATAGATTTTAATTCAGGAAAAAAAGACAAACAAATTGTTCAACAATATATGGGCATCTCCCCATTACTAGCGAATGAAATAATATTTCGTGCTGGTTTAAATCAAATTTCTGTATATAAACAAGTTTTTGAACAATTGATTGAAACAATTATTAACAATGAATTTTCTCCACAAATCATTGAAGCTAAAAAACGATATTTTTATGTTCTACCGTTACAATCTGTTACTGGACAAGTGAAACAGTATACAACTGTTAGTGAAATGCTTGATGATTTTTACTCAGGTAAAGCAGAGCGTGACAGAGTGAAGCAAAAAGCTGGTGATTTATTACGTTTTCTAGCGAACGAAATAAAGAAAAATGAACGAAAATTAGAGAAGCTTGATATGACATTAGAAGATGCAAAGAACGCGGAACATTATAAGCATAGCGGAGAATTACTCACTGCTCACATGCATCTCGTAAATTTTGGTGATACATCTATTGAAGTAGTTGATTATTATGATCCGAATCAGTCAACAAAATCGATTACACTAAATCCACATAAAACACCTAGCGAAAATGCACAGAACTTTTTTAAAAAGTATCATAAATTAAAAAAATCTAAAGAAATGGTAACAGAAGAAAAGAAAAAAGCAATAGAAGAGATTGCTTATTTAGATGAAATCATTTCACAAATTGAATCTGCACGCGAAGTGGATATCGAAGAAATAAGAGAAGAGTTACAAGAACAAGGCTATTTAAAAAAGCGCGTAGATAAGAACAAGAAGAAAAAAATGACAAACAAACCAACACCAGAATTGTACTTTTCTTCTGATGGTACGGAAATTCTTGTTGGTAGAAACAACAAACAAAATGATTATTTGACAAATAAGTTAGCTAAAAAAAGTAATATCTGGTTACACACAAAGGACATACCAGGATCACATGTCGTGATTAAACATGATCATCCTTCAGAGCAAACATTATTTGAAGCAGCACAATTAGCAGCAAATTACAGTAAATCTAAACACTCATCTACTGTGCCTGTGGACTATACACAAGTGAAGCACGTAAAAAAACCGAATGGCGCTAAACCAGGTTTTGTTATTTATGAACAGCAAAAAACACTTTATATTACTCCTGATGATACTTATTTATCTAAATTAAAACAAACCCCTTCAAAATAGTATTTTGTCGGGGTTTGTTTATTTATGACAAATATAAAAGATAGAAGTAATATTATGCGGTTGCCCGGGAAATTATTGCTTATTTCCTAAATCATTTCTCCACTCAATAAGACTATCTTTTTCCGTTGTAGTTATTTCACCTTGTTCCACTAATGCTTCTGCTAAAATATCAAAATTAGTTATTGTAGCAAAAGGTATTTTCACTTGATTAAATCTTTGCACTGCTTTATTCAATCCATAACTAAAGATAGCAAAAACACTTAACACTGTTGCTCCTTCTTCTTGTAAAACTAATGCACTATCAATCGAAGAACCACCCGTGGAAATTAAGTCTTCAATAACTAGTACTTTATCGCCACGTTCAATTTTTCCTTCAATTTGATTTTGCTTGCCATGACCTTTTGGTTTTGACCTGACATACACCATAGGTAAATCCAAATATTCCGCTAACCATGCTGCATGTGGAATGCCTGCCGTTGCACATCCTGCAATCACATCTGGCTTCTCATCAAGCTCATCGATCATTTGGACAAATTGTTCCACTATCAATTTACGAATCTTTGGATAAGACATTGTTAAGCGATTGTCACAATATATTGGTGAATGAATACCAGAAGTCCAAACAAATGAACGATCTGGCTTTATTTGAATTGCACTAATTTCATATAATGCATTTGCCACTTCTTTTGACTTAAGCATTGTTCCACTCCTCTATTACACGTTGGTAATTGTGTGCTGGATTATCTGCTTTCGTAATACTACGTCCAATCACTAAATAATCCGCACCATTTTGTTTCGCAAAAGTTGGTGTCGCCACTCTTTTTTGATCATTTACATTGGAATCTGTTAAACGAATTCCTGGTGTGACTGTTAAAAAGTCTTTACCGCATGCATCTTTAATTATATTTGCTTCATGTGCAGAACACACGACACCATCCGCTCCACTATCTTTAGATAACTTTGCCAAACGAAGTACAGTTTCATTTAAGGATTCATGAATACATAATTCATTGTTTAATGTAGATGCATCCATTGATGTAAGAACAGTTACTGCTATAAGTTTAGGTAACTTGTCTTTTGCTCCATTTTCAAGCCCTTTTTTGGCTGAGCGAATCATTTCGCTACCACCTGATGCATGTACATTCACGATGTCTACACCTAAATCTGCCAAATTGAACATTGCCTTTTCAACTGTAGTCGGAATATCATGCAATTTTAGATCGAGAAATATAGGGTGATGGTGTTCTTTCAACCATTGAATAATTTGACGACCTTCTCTGTAAAATAATTCCATACCAACTTTTACTGGTACACCAAATAATTTGTTGTGTTCAATAAATTGTTTCATATCTTCTGCTGTACGAAAATCCAACGCTAAAAAAAATGGTTTATTCATGTACATGCCCCTTCCCTATTGCATCTGCAACACTCGAAAATCCATATTCCGACAAAACTTGCGGAAGTTGCTCAATAATTTCTGGACATGCGTATGGATTTTGGAAATTAGCTGTTCCTACAGCGACTGCATTAGCTCCAGCTAACAAAAATTCTACAACATCTTCTGCTGTTGTTATACCACCCATACCGATGATTGGTACATCCAACGCTTGTCTTACTTCATAAATCATTCGAATTGCTATTGGCTTAATGGCAGGACCAGATAAGCCACCTGTTTTATTTGCAATAATCGGCGCTCGCTTTTTTAAATTAATTTGCATACCTGTTAATGTATTGATCATCGATAGACCATCAGCTCCCACATCTACAACTGCTTTAGCCATTGTGGTAATGTTTGAAACATTCGGTGATAATTTTACATATACAGGAAAGTTACTTGCTTCTTTTACTTTATACGTTACCTCTTTCGCTAACTCAGGATTTGTACCAAATTGTACGCCGCCTTCTTTCACATTTGGACATGATATATTCAACTCTAATGCAGCAATGTCCTGAGACTTATTTAGCGTTGTTGCTACATGAACATATTCTTCCACTGTACTACCTGCTACATTTGCAATAACAGGTGTATCGAATGGACGTAAAAATGGTAACTCATCTGTAATGATTTTTTCCACGCCAGGATTTTGTAACCCAATTGCATTTAACATGCCACTTGAGGTTTCTGCTACTCTTGGTGTTGGATTACCATATCTTGCTTCACCTGTAGCAGCTTTCACAATAATTGCACCTAATGTATTCAAATCATAAAACTCACTATATTCTTTTCCAAACCCAAAACAACCTGAGGCAGGCATAACAGGATTTTTTAACGTAAGACCTGGTAATTGTACAGCTAAATTCATCCTAATAGCACCTCATTTGCATAAAATACTGGTCCATCTTTACAAATTTTCTTATTCTTTGTTGGATCGTTTTTTAATGGAACAACACATGCATAACATGTACCGACCCCACAACCCATTCTTTCTTCTAACGAAATGTACCCTTTTTCATTGGCTAATAAAGTAGTAACAGCTTGTAACATTGGTGTCGGACCACATGAAAAATAATAATCCATTGGTTGATCTAATTCTTTGATGATATCTGTTACAAAGCCTTTCTTACCATATGTGCCATCATTTGTAGCAATATATGTGTCACCTAACTGTTGAAATTTCTCTTCATAGAAGACATGTGATTTCCCTTGAAAACCTAGTACACTTGTTACTTTTACACCTTTTTCTTTTAACTGTTGACCGAGATAATAGAGAGGAGGGACTCCAATCCCTCCGCCAACAAGCAATGCATGTTCAAGTTCTAATTCTTCAATTGGATAATGGGAACCGCATGGTAAGATGATATCTAAATAATCACCTGAACGACATTCACTTAGTTTCTTTGTACCTTCACCAAATATTTTGAAAATCATCGTGAAAGTTTTTTGTTCACGATCCACATTTGCAATAGATATAGGTCGTCTTAACATATGGCCTGGCACTAGTATATGAACAAATTGACCTGGTTTTAATTCTGCTGCGAAATCCGACTTTACCGTCACTTCGAATGTTGCTTCAGCTATTTGTAAATGGCTAATGATTTCAAGTCTTTTCTTTGTAATCAAAGTACCACTGCCTTCCCTTCCACAGCAGGTCTTGCAGTAAATGTTGTCGAATCAATTACATTTACAATTGCTTCTGCTGTGTCTAAACTAGTTAAACAAGGAACACCATGTTCTACTGCTTCTCTACGAATTCTAAATCCGTCGGAACGAGGTTTTTTACCTGATGTTAATGAATTGACAACAAGTTGAACTTCGCCTTTTTCAATAATCGACAATACATTTTTACCTTCAGCATCTACTTTTCCAACTGATGTAACAATTAATCCTAGTGATTCTAAATATTTTGCAGTTCCTTCAGTTGCATACAGATGAAAGCCTAATTCAAAGAATTTCTTAGCTATTTCGCTTGCTTCTTCTTTATCTTTGTCAGCTACAGTAATTAACACTGCACCTTCCATAGGAATCTTAAGACCTGATGCTGTTAATCCTTTGTATAATGCTTTTTCCAAGGTTCGATCACGACCAATCGCTTCACCCGTTGATTTCATTTCAGGCCCAAGCATTGTATCCACACTACGTAATTTCTCAAATGAGAAAACAGGAACTTTTACTGATACTGTCTTCGGTTCTGGGAGTAAGCCTCTCTCATAACCCATTGCAGCCAACGATTCGCCAATAATACAGCGTGTCGCAATATTAGCCATCGTTACACCAGTAATTTTACTTAAAAATGGAATCGTACGACTTGCTCTAGGATTTACTTCTAATACGTATACCTCATTTTTATGCACAACAAATTGAATATTAATAAGACCCTTTACACCCAATTTCTCTGCGATGTTAATCGTAATGTCTACACATTTTTGTTTGATTTCTTTTGATAAACGTTGTGTTGGATATACAGCAATAGAATCTCCAGAGTGTACACCTGCTCGTTCTATATGTTCCATTACTCCTGGAATAATCGTTGTTTCCCCATCACTTATCGCATCTACTTCTACTTCAATACCTGTTAAATACTTATCAATTAATACAGGGTGCTTATGCTTAATATGGTTCGTTTTTTGTAAATAACTTTCTAATTCTTCTTCATTGTAGACAATTTCCATTTGTGAACCACCGATAACATACGATGGACGTACTAATACAGGATATCCAATGGAATTTGCTGCTTCAATTGCTTGGTTCAACTGACGAACACTTTTACCTTTCGGCTGTGGAATTTTTAATTCTTGTAATAGTTGCTCGAATTTATCACGGTCTTCTGCTGTATCGATAGCAGTTAATGGAGTACCTAGAATGTTCACTCCTCTTCTTTCTAGACCCTCAGCTAAGTTAATGGCTGTTTGACCACCAAATTGAACAATAACACCTTCAGGTTTTTCTAACTCCACCACATGCATGACGTCTTCTAATGTTAATGGTTCGAAATATAACTTATCTGACACACTAAAATCTGTCGAAACCGTTTCAGGATTACTATTCATGATGATTGCTTCAAAACCTGCTTCTTTTAATGCAAGTACAGAGTGAACTGTTGCATAATCAAATTCAATCCCTTGTCCTATTCGAATTGGACCAGAACCAATAACAATTACTTTTTTACGATCTGAACAAATAGATTCATTTTCCTCTTCATAAGAGCTATAAAAATATGGTGTCGCAGATTCGAATTCAGCTGCACATGTATCTACCATTTTATAAACAGGGAAGAGATTTTGTTCTTTTCTTAAGTTATAAATCGTATCAATCTCCACATCCCATGTTCTCGCAATTTGCATATCAGATAATCCTAGCAATTTTGCTTCTTTCAATATATCTAAATTGTTGATATTGTTAGCCAATTTCGTTTCAAAATCAATGATATTTTTAATTTTATTTAAGAAAAATAAATCTATTTTTGTTAGCGAATGAATTTCTTCAATAGTCATTCCTTTACGCAATACTTCTGCTAGTACATAAATACGTTCATCATCTGGTTTTACTAATCTTTCTGTTAACTCTTCTATTGAATGTTCTTCTAATTTCGCTAAGTAAAAATCTTCACCACTAATGTCTAATGAACGAATTCCTTTGAGTAATGCTTCTTCAAAATTACGTCCAATTGCCATTACTTCACCAGTTGCTTTCATTTGTGTACCTAATTGACGGTTACCTAACACAAATTTATCAAATGGAAAGCGAGGGAATTTTGTTACAACATAATCTAATGCTGGTTCATAACAAGCATATGTTGTTTCCGTGATTGGATTCATAATTTCATCCAATGTCATTCCAATTGCAATTTTCGCTGCAATTTTAGCAATTGGATATCCAGTTGCTTTTGAAGCAAGTGCAGACGATCTACTAACACGTGGATTTACTTCAATAATGTAATATTGGAAACTATCTGTATCTAATGCTAACTGAACGTTACATCCACCTTCGATTTTAAGTGCTCGAATGATTTTTAGTGATGCAGATCGAAGCATTTGGTACTCTCTATCACTTAAAGTTTGAGATGGTGCAACAACAATTGAATCACCTGTATGAATACCAACTGGATCAATATTCTCCATATTACATACAACAATTGCTTGGTCATTCTTGTCGCGCATTACTTCATATTCAATTTCTTTAAATCCTGCAATATTTCTTTCGATTAAACATTGACTTACTGGAGATAAAGCTAATCCATTTCTAGTAATCTCACGCAAATCTTTTTCGTTATAACACATACCTCCACCAGTTCCACCGAGTGTATATGCAGGACGGACGATTAATGGATAACCTATTTCATCAGCAAATTCTAATGCTTGGTCTACCGTATTCACGATACGACTTTCAGGCACAGGCTCATTAATCTCATTCATTAATGTTCTGAATTTTTCTCTATCTTCTGCTTGTTGGATTGCTTCTAACTTTGTACCAAGTAATTCTGTATTTGTTTCTTCTAATATACCTGATTCGTCTAATGCAACAGCTAAGTTTAGTCCTGTTTGTCCACCAAGTGTTGGCAAGATTGCATCAGGACGTTCCTTGCGAATGATTTTAGATAAGAATTCAACTGTTAATGGCTCCATATATACAGTATCTGCAATCGTATGATCTGTCATGATTGTCGCAGGATTAGAATTTGCCAAAATAACAGTGTATCCTTCTTCTTTAAGTGATTGACATGCTTGTGTTCCAGAATAATCAAATTCAGCTGCTTGTCCAATTACAATTGGACCAGAACCTATTACTAAGATTTTTTGAATGTCTGTACGTTTTGGCATTATGCTTCCTCCTTCAATGTTGCTTGGTATAATTCAATTGTATTCATAAATTTATCAAATAAATAATTCGTATCATCTGGACCTGGTGAAGCTTCAGGGTGATATTGAACAGAGAATGCTGGATAAGTGGCATGTTTCACACCTTCCACTGTTTTATCATTTAATGCAACTTGAGTTAACACTAAGTCTGTTGCTTTAATGGACTCTTCCGTTACAGCATATCCGTGGTTTTGTGATGTTAAGTAAGTTTTCTTTGTTTCATAGTCATAGACAGGGTGATTTGAGCCACGATGACCAAATTTCAATCTATCCGTATCCGCACCACACGCTAAAGCTAATAATTGATGACCTAAACAAATACCAAATGTCGGTACAGTTGGAATAACTTCTTTAATCATTTCAATTGCTTCAGGTACATTTTTTGGATTTCCTGGGCCATTCGTTAGCATAATCCCGTCTGGCTTCAATCGTAAAATGTTTTCTGCTCCGTAATTGTATGGTACTACAGTCACATGGCAATTACGTTTTGTTAATTCTCTTAAAATACCATGTTTCATACCAAAGTCTACTAATACGATACGATATCCTCTACCTGGTGACACATATGGTTTCATTGTAGAAACACGAGAAACTTGATCTGTTAATGACTCTTTATTTTCCATTTTCGCTAACGCTTGTTCAAGTGTCACTTCTTCATCAGTCGCTGTTAATATACCTCGCATTGTTCCATGTTTACGTAATATTTTTGTTAACTTACGTGTATCAATTCCTGCAATACCTGGAATATTATTTGCAATTAAAAATTCATTTAAACTCTCATCACTTCTAAAGTTTGACGGTGTTTCGCAAAATTCTTTTACAACAAAACCGAAAATTGCAGGATTAATTGTTTCAAAATCATCTTTGTTAATGCCATAGTTTCCTATTAACGGATATGTCATGGTTACTATCTGTCCACAATAAGAAGGGTCGGATAGTGTTTCTTGGTATCCAGTCATCCCTGTTGTAAATACTACTTCACCAATTTTTTCGTCTGTTGAGCCAAATGCCTGTCCTTCAAATATCGTTCCATCTTCTAGAATTAAGCGTCTTTTCATTTTGTCCCCTCCTGAAATACTATGTCTCCATGATAAATAGTAGTGATTGGCTTACCAATGACTTCCCATTGATCAAATGGTGTATTTTTTCCTTTGGATAAGAATGTAGTTTTATCAATAGATTCTTTACTATCTAGATCAATAATTGTTAGATCAGCACTATTTCCAACATTTATTCTGCCATAAGGTAACTGAAATACATCTGCTGGTTTTACTGTCATCCAATCAATTAATTGTTTCAAAGTAAATATTCCTTTTTTGACAAAGTGTGTATGCAACAAGCTAAATGCTGTTTCAAAACCTACAATTCCAAATGGTGCTTGATTCATCCCATTTGCTTTTTCTTGCTCCGTATGTGGTGCATGATCTGTTGCGATAAAATCAATTGTGCCATCTAATAATCCATCAATTAATGCTTGTTGATCTTCTTTTGCACGTAGAGGTGGATTCATTTTGAAATTTGCATCATCTTCTGTGATTGCTGTTTCATTTAATAATAAATGGTGTGGAGTTACTTCAGCGGTAACATGAATACCTGCTTTTTTAGCATCTCTTATGACTCTAACGGATTCCTTTGTGCTCACATGACACACATGATAATGACATCCTGTAGCTTCAGCTAGTAATACATCTCTAGCTATTTGTACTGATTCACATATAGAAGGAATACCTTTAAGACCCAATTGCTTACTTACTTCTCCTTCGTGCATCACACCATTATGAATAAGCGTATTTTCTTCACAATGTGCAACTATCGGCATATTAATCGAAGCAGCAATATTCATTGCTTGTAACATCATATCTGCAGATTGTACACCAACACCATCATCTGTAAATGCAAATGCACCCTTTTCTTTTAATGCTTCCATATCTGTTAACGTATCTCCTATCAATCTCTGTGTAATAGAAGCATAAGGTAACACTCTAATTTTTGCTGTTTCTTTAATTCTATTTAGAACTTGTTCTAATACTTCTACCGAATCAGGTGTCGGTTGCGTATTTGGCATTGCACATACTGTCGTGTATCCACCACGTGCTGCAGACGAAGTTCCAGTTAAAATGGTTTCCTTTGCTTCTCCACCTGGTTCTCTTAGATGCACATGAACATCTACAAAACCTGGTACTAACAAGTTACCATTCCCATTAATGATTTCTACATTATCTTTATCAAGTTCTAACCCAATTACTTCTATAAGACCATTATTAATCAATAGTTCGCGTTCGACCAGTTCCCCATTATCCGATAAAAGTTTGACGTTTGTGATTAGTTTTTTCATGATAATTTCCTCCCTCATTTAGCAAACTTTGAATAACAGCCATTCTTGCAAAAACTCCATTTTGCATTTGTTTAAAAATACGTGACCTCTCACACTCAACTAAGGAATCTTCAATTTCTACATTTCGATTTACTGGAGCAGGATGCATAATAATAGCATGTTTTTGCATTCTTTTTTCTCTATCTACAGTCAAACCAAATTGTTGTAGATAATCATTCGTATTGAGTATGGAGTCAGCTTGATGTCTTTCATGTTGAATCCGTAATAACATTAAAATGTCCGCCGTCTCTACAGCTTCATCCATCGTAATATACGGATAGGATAACGAATCATCATGCCACTCTGCCATTCCCGTTAAATACACTTTACAACCTAGAGTACTTAGGGCATATGCATTTGATCTAGCCACCCTACTATGTTTAATATCACCAGCAATAACCACTTTCAAATCGCGAAATTGTTGGAACTCTTGATAGATAGTTACTAAATCTAATAATGATTGAGTTGGATGTTCACCTGTACCATCACCAGCATTAATGATCGGGGTTTTGATCATTTCACTTAATTTTTTTGCGATATTTGCTTCTTGATGCCTTAATACGATTAAGTTTGCACCAATCGATTCAAATGTACGAATTGTATCATATATACTTTCACCTTTTGTAACACTCGAAACTTCTGACATAAAGTCTAATACATTTAATCCTAGTCGCCTTTGTGCAACAACAAAACTCATTTTTGTACGTGTACTTGGTTCAAAAAAAAGGTTTGCGGCAAAAAGCTGTTTTTCTAATGGTTGTGCACCATGAATACTTATATTATCTGCTTGTTTTACTAATAAAAGTATTTCTTGTTCTGTTAAATCTTGCATTGAAACAAAATGTCGCATGATACATCTCCCCTTTTCCTATGTTAAACTCATTTGTTGTCTTCAGATGATTCAAATAACTGTCCATTTCCGTATCCAGAATCTTTACCAGGTAAAATTAAATTTAACAATAAACCTATGATTGCAGATAAAGCCATTCCCGCAATATGCAAATTCTCTGCATTTTTGATAGGAATTTCTATATATGCTCCACCTATACCGATGACTAAAATAACTGAAGAAATAATTAAATTTCGTTTATTACCTAAATCAATTTGATTGTCAATTAACATACGTAATCCACTTGAAGCAATAATTCCAAATAGTAGGATAGATACACCACCCATTACTGGCCTTGGTATGGATGCAATTAATTCTGTGATGATTCCAACAAATCCGAACATTATGGCAAGTACTGCTGCACCAGCAATAACGAACACACTAAAAACTCTTGTAATTGCAAGTACTCCGATGTTCTCACCATATGTAGTATTTGGAGGACCACCAACTAATGAAGCAATAATTGTAGCAACGCCATCTCCCAAAATGGATCGATGTAATCCTGGTTTTTCTAAGAAGTTACGTCCAGCTATTTTTGATAAGACCATTTGATCACCGATGTGTTCTGCAACTGTAACAATTGCGACAGGAACCATAATGAATAGGAAACTCCAATTGAAGAGTTCGATTGGATTATATGTGAAAAATGGGATAACAAAGTCTGGCAT